>CANDJC010000070.1 GCA_947384955.1 uncultured Eubacterium sp.
CCGCAGAAAACTTAGAACTTCCTGCTTTTTGGAAGCGGAGTATCCAAAGGAAAACATTTCTCCTCCCGGCGTCCCCTCCCCAAAACACCCCATAACTATCAGCTGTCCCTCACGGAAACAAATTTTCTTACTATTATGAAACAAAAAGGGCCTGTATCAGATAACCGGAACGGGCTAAAGAACCCTTGCCTGCCGTATGGAAAAGTGCTATTCTTACTTAAAGCAGCAGGGCAGCCGTTCCTCAGCTGCTGAAATCAGAAAAATACAGGAGGTTTCATCATGTACACTGCAAAAGAAACACGTTATGACAAAATGAAATATAATCGATGCGGGGCCAGCGGGCTGCTGCTTCCGGCAGTTTCGTTAGGACTGTGGCATAATTTTGGTTCCGGTGCCAGCTTTGAAAATATGACGGATATGTGTCAGACAGCATTTGATAACGGGATTACGCATTTTGATCTGGCCAATAATTACGGGCCGTATCCCGGTGCGGCGGAGGAAAATTTTGGACGCATTTTAAAAGGGAGCTTTTCCGCATACCGGGACGAACTGGTTATTTCGACAAAGGCAGGGTATGATATGTGGCCCGGTCCGTACGGAAACTGGGGAAGCAAAAAGTATCTGACAGCCAGTCTTGACCAGAGCCTGAAGCGGATGGGGCTTGATTATGTGGATATTTATTATCATCACAGGCCGGACCCGGATACGCCGTTAGAAGAAACCGCGCGGGCCTTAGACGGTATTGTAAGAAGCGGAAAGGTTTTGTATATCGGGATTTCGAATTATAATAAAGAGCAGACGGAAGCGATTGCCGGGCTTTTTAAGCAGATGGGGACACCGTTTATAATTAACCAGAGAAAATATTCTATGTTTACGCGTGATATTGAAACAGACGGGCTGAAAAGCTATGCGAAGGAGCACGGTATCGGTATCATTACGTTCTGTCCGCTGGCACAGGGGCTGTTAACAGACCGGTATCTGAACGGAATTCCGCAAAACAGCCGTATCCGTACAGACGGGCGTTTTTTGAAGGAGGAGGCGCTTGCGGAAGATACACTGAGAAAGGTACGTGCATTAAATGCGCTTGCAAAAGAGCGCGGACAGAGCCTGGCACAGATGGCGCTGGCATGGATTCTGCGGGATGATGATATCACGAGCGTCCTGACCGGTGCTTCGAGGCCGTCTCAGATTCTGGATAATATCGGCATGATGGAGCATATGGATTTCAGCGTACAGGAGCTTGAACGGATAGAACAGATTCTGGCTGAATAAAGGCATTTCCAAAAAACTAAGAAATTCTATTTTGGAGGCAGTACAGGAATTGGGAATAGACAGCGGTGAGTATAAAAAAGGATGTGATATGGTATGGGAGTAAGAAAATCATCTGCAGTCAGAATTTTCGCAGCAGCGGCTGCGGCAGGTATTTTGATTTTTGCAGTTTATTTGTTTGTCGGAAATCCGTCTGTATGGTATCATAATCAGAGTCTGAAGAAGGCTGTGTGCGGGATAGCGGCCGGGGCGGAGCAGAAAGAAACTGTGACACTGAATGAAATTGTTCCGTTTTCATGGGATAAAGTATATACCTTTGAGCCGTATACAGGCAGGGAAGAAATCGAAAAGACAATCGGATTTCCAAGCAGTTCCATACGGGAAACTGTCAATGAGGGAATGGTGCAGCTTTTGTTTGTAAAAGGTAAGAAAGTGACGGCAAGTGTATGCGGATATCCGCAGAGCCTTGGGTACGATGTGGTTTTTAACGGGGACATAGCATATGCGGATAAGGCCGAATTTCATGCGGTCAGACAGTCTGGTATCGTCCGGCTGACACGCTGAATTGCCAGACTGTCCGGTATGTCCGGCTGATATGCTGAATTGCCAGACCGTCCGGTATTGTCTGGCTGACACGCTAAATTACAAGAAAAAGCGGAATTATCCATTGTATTTTGTCTCTGAAATTTCATATACTTTAGATACCGGATTTTTGGCCAGACTGAAAACGGGAAAGACCAGTATTGAAAAATACAGCTGTAGATGAAACGGAACCGAAAGCAGAACAGAAACGGATGACGGCACGGTAATACAGCCGTACAGCCAGTGTATCGGATGAATTTGGCAGACGGCATGACGGTACATATGGCGTATCGAATGAAATTTGGCAGAAAAAAGGAACGGAGGCCGCAGAGGGAATATGAGAAACTATGCATTTGAGCATGGGCCGGATAATAATTTCAGAAAAAGAATCCGCTGTTTTTTGTCAGAATACAAAAAGCGGCTAAGTACCTGTGTTCTCTGCCTGTTTGCGGCGCTGCTGGTTTATACGGGCCTTCATGCAGAAACGCCCCAAAATGCACGGGGGGGGGTAAAAACGGATTCCTGTGAATACATTTCCCTTTACTGCGACGTCAGCTTCTGGAATCCGTCTGCCTGGAGCACAGAGCCGGGCACGATTACCGGGGACATTACGCAGAAAACTGGGGTCGCGGTGGATGTAACGGTTCCGCAGCGGGACGCGGACAGGAAACTCAGCCTGATGCTTTTAAATGACGAGCTGCCGGATGTGATTTCCGTTACGGACCAGACGGTCATCCGCCAGCTGGTTACATCCGGCAAGGTATGGAAGCTGGACGAATTTTTAGAAACCTGCTGCCCGGATTCCCATCTGCTCAAAGAGTTTCCGCAGGACGTCAAAAAGGAGCTGGTGCGGCGGGACGGAGCATGGTATGCGTACCCTTCGCATCTGGATTCGGCTGACGCGCGAAGTATCTGGAAGCCTTCCTCCGCTTATTATAAGGACTATGTAAACTATCATTATAACAATGCCATAATCTGGAATAAAAAGCTGCTAAAGCGGCTGGGAATCGCGGAAGATGAGCTGCATACAAAAGAACAGGCGCTTCTTGCATTCAAAAAAGCGGCAAAAAGCGGGCTGCTTGTCAGCGGAAAACCTGTGATTCCGCTGCTGCTTGATGGAAGCGCTTACCAGGAGACGTCGCTGGAATTTTTTCTGCAGACATTCGGCGCGCAGCCTTTGGATGAGGATGGAAATTACCGGGATATTCTTTTTTCACCTGAGGCTGAGGAGGCGCTGCGGTTTTTGCAGGAGGCGATGGCGCAGGGGTACTGCCCTTCCAGCGTATTTACGGTTTCGAATGAGAAAATCAAGCAGTACATTACGGGAGGGCGCGTGCTCTGCTTTGCCGGAAATATTTCCAATACGTCGTTTGCCGGAAATGAATGGATTTCTTCCGGCGCGCTGCTTTCTTCACGCGGCGCCTCTCCGGTTCTTGGGAAAAACATGCATGCGAATTCAGGATGGATATCGACCTTTATCTCCAAAAGCTGCAAAAGCCCGCAGAAGACTGCGCGCTGGCTGGATTATATGACCTCGGACGAGGGCAGGAGGCTGTGGCATTACGGATATGAGGGCAGGCATTATGCGTATGACAGCCAGGGGCTGATTGTAAGGACCGAAGAGCAGATGCGCCTGGAGGATCGGTATACAAAGACCGGGATTGGGACCTGGTGGATGTTTGAAAATACGGCATGGATGCGCAGCGTAATAAGGGCGCCGGAAAAAGGGAGCCAGGATGAGCTGGAAGACAGGGCCGCCGCGGCTTACGGCAGGGACGCGCAAACCGTGATTTATGATAACGCCCCGTTTGATTTTAAAGAGCTGGCATGGATGGAAAGCGGGCTGGAAGCAAAGGAACGCGCGCTGAATGAATGGAAAAAAGAGATGATTCTGGATGTGATTCTGGCAAAAGACAGCGGGGAGTTTCGGCAAAGGTATCAGCTTTTGCTGGATGGAATGAAGCAGCGGGGACAGAAGGAAACGGACAGCATAAAAAACAGGTATTTTAAGGAAAACTGCAGGCGGCTGGGAATCCGGGCGGAGAGAATCAACGGCGGTACCGGACAGAAGTAATAAAAACAGGAAAAAATTCAGACAGGCTCAGATTTATGATAAAAAAAGGAAAAAATACGCTGCTTGGCCAGATGTTTTTCTTTGTACTGGCTGCAGCGGCATTGATGTCGGCGGCATTTTTTATGACATTTCAGTATATCCGCGAGACAGCCGCGGAGCATACGCTTCAGGTCAATGAAAAGATGCTCGTTCAGATAGAGGGGAAAGCGGCGGAGTTTTGCAGCTCAATGGAGCATATTGCGACTTCGCTGGCGTATTTGCCGACTACAGGCAGTTATTTTCAGATGGATGTGCGGCAGCGTCTGCTTGCGGCAGCGGATATGGATGCGGTGTTTTCGAATATTATGCTTTTGGAAGAAAATATTGCGGGAATTTCTCTGTATGATGCAAAGCTTGCGCAGATTGCTACAACCGGCGCGGATACAGGAACCAGAAGCCCGCAGCTGTCCCTGTATCAGAAGATGACGTTCAGCGGCCTTTTTACGATTGGTACAGATGACCGGAATTATTATCTGATTTATTATCCGGTGTTTGACTTAGAAAATCCGCAGTACGGGACACAGCTTGGCATGTGCGTGTTTTTGATGAAGACTGATTATTTTCAGGACATTTTAGCAGAAGCTGAGATTACGAAGGATGCACAGGTCTATCTGACAGATGCGAAAGAAAGGATTATTGCTTCGAATGTCAGGCCGGAGCTTTCGTATATGGTGACAAAGCTGCGCAGGCAGAGTGAGGGATATTATGTGCAGACGCATCCGCTTGCAGTAGAAGGGTGGAATATTGTAAACCGGATACCGAAAAGGGAGCTTTACCGTGAGCAGGACGGCCGGATGGGAGTGCTCTTTGCCGCCTATCTGACAGCGATTGGAATGGATATCCTGATCATCTGTTTTTTTTACCGGCGCATGATTGCCCCGGTTGAACGGGTGGACGCATTTATCAAGAGGCTTGCCGCACGCCCGGATGAACGGATGCGGGCAGAGCGGGAGGATGAGATTGCGACCGTCATTAACAGCTTAAATCAGATGATGGACGATATCCAGCACAAAAACCGGCAGGTACAGGCTTCCCAGAAGAAAATATACGAAGAGCAGCTGGCAAGGAAGGAGCTTCAGGTTATGGCATACCGCAACCAGATTAACCCGCATTTTTTATATAACACCTTTGAATGCATCCGTGCGATGGCGCTGTATTATGAAGTGGAGGATATCGCGGAGATTACAATGGCGCTGTCGAATGTATTCCGTTTTGCGGTAAAAGCTGACAATGTGGTCACTGTCGCGGAGGAGCTTTCGTATATCCGGGAATATGCCACAATTATAGATTACCGTTTTATGGGCAAAATAGATATTTACACAGAGGCGGACCCGGAAATGCAGGAAAAAAGGGTGATGAAGCTGATGCTGCAGCCGCTTGTGGAAAACGCGGTATTCCACGGACTGGAGCAGAAAATGGACGACGGCTCGGTCACGGTCAGCATCCGGAAGTACGGACAGAACCGGATGCTGGTTATTGTGGAAGACGACGGCCTTGGCATGGATGAAGAAACGCTATGGCAGGTAAAGCAGTCGCTTGGCAGAGCAGAAGCGGAAACAGAGCCGGCAGAAGCGGAGACTGCAGCAGAAGGAAAAAAGGACACAAAAAAGAAGGGCATCGGGATGGCGAATATTTACCAGCGCCTGCGCCTGTTTTACGGGGAGGATGCTTCGTTTGAGATTCAAAGCACAAGAGGTACCGGAACAAAAATTACGATTATCATTCCGGATGATATTAAGGAAGGGGTATGAGCCATGTATCGGGTGTTTCTGGCTGACGACGAGCGGTGGGTTACCATCGGGTTAAAAAAGCTGATTGAAAAGTCAAGCCTGCCGTTTCAGGTAATCGGCGAGGCATATAACGGCGTTACGACATTAGAGGCAGTGGAAGAAAAAAAGCCGGATGTGCTGTTTACAGATATCCGCATGCCGGGGATTGACGGGCTGGAGCTTCTGCAAAAAGTAAAGGAGCGGATGGCGGATTTAAAGGTGGTTATGATAAGCGGCTATGCCGAATTCGAATATGCCAGAAGGGCGCTTGAGATGCATGCGTCCGGGTACCTTCTAAAGCCGGTGCAGCAGGAAAAGTTAAACAAGCTGCTTGAAAATATGGACAGGGAGTTTCAAAAAGAGCGCGGCGGGGCCGTGGAAGCATACACCGCGCCGGAGCCGGCCAATCCCACGGTTGTAAAACGGATGGTAAGAGAGATACAGGAAAATTATGCGAAAGACCTTTCCTTATCGGGCCTTGCGGAAAAGTACGGATTCAGCGCCGGATATGTCAGTGCACTTATCAAAGAAGAGCTGGGGCTTTCTTTTTCGGAATACATTACCTGCAAACGGATCCAGAAGGCGAAGGAGCTGTTAGCAGACCCGGACCTTTCCATTGATGCGGTGGCAGAACAGTCTGGGTATCATGATTATTTTTATTTTACCAAGGTATTTAAAAAGACTGCAGGCATTTCGCCCAGTAAATACCGCAAAAATTTGTGAAATACTAACAAAATAGCTGAAAAATCAAAAATATTACCAAAATAGAAAAATCGTTACATGGGTAGAATGACGGAAATCTTTTATAATGTGCTTGTCAGGTACGAGAAAGCACGTTAGAAAAGGTTTCCTTATTTTGTTTCCGTTTTTGAAAGGCTTTGAGGTTTTCAAAAACCATCGCAGAGGCCGGGACCTTTCAGATGTGCAGAAAAAAGAAAGAAAGGAGTTTTGTTATGACAAAAAGCAGAAAGCCGTTTGTAAAATCGCTGGCTGACAGCAGGACACTTTTGTTTATGTGTGTTCCGGCCATTGTGTTCTTTATCGTGTTCTGTTACTGCCCGCTGCCGGGCGTCTACATAGCATTTACAAACTACAATTTCCGCGATGGGATTTTTGGAAGCCCGTTTGTAGGATTCAAGAACTTTGAGTTTCTCATAAAATCCGGGCAGCTGTGGATGCTGACGAAGAATACGATTTTATACAATCTCGTATTTATCATATTCGGCAATATCCTGCAAGTGACGCTGGCGATTATGTTAAATGAAATCCGCAGCAAATATTTCAAAAAAGTGTCCCAGACAATGATGTTTCTGCCGTATTTTGTATCGGTCGTATTAATCGGAGCCATTGCGTTTAATATCTTAAACTACGATACGGGTGCATTAAATGCGCTGATTAAGGCAGCGGGAGGCGAGCCGGTTAAAATATACAGCCAGGCGGGGCTGTGGCCTTTTATCATTGTCTTCTGCCAGATGTGGCAGCAGACAGGTTACGGCTCGGTTGTTTATTTCGCGGCAATCTGCGGGATTGATTCGGGCATGATTGAGGCAGCGGAGGTGGACGGAGCCACAAGCTGGCAGCGTATCCGCCATATTATCCTGCCGAGCCTGAAGCCGACGTTTATTATTCTTCTGCTGTTTGCATTAGGCGGCATTATGAAAGGAAATTTCGGACTGTTCTGGAACCTGGTCGGCAACAATTCCCAGCTGCTGTCGACGACGGATATTATTGAAACCTTTGTGTACCGGACGATGATGTCCCAGAATAACTTTGCGACCTCATCCGCAGTAGGCCTGTACCAGTCTGTCTTCGGATTTGCGCTTGTGATGTTCAGCAACTGGGTAGTCAAGCGGATAGACCCGGATTATGCATTATTCTAGGAGGCGGGAGTATGAACCATAATAAAATCAAACTGACCAAAAGCACAATGGCGATGAAAATCATTTCCTACCTTGGCATCGGGTTATTTTCCCTCATCTGCCTGCTTCCGTTTGTCATTATCATTTCGGCATCGTTTAGTACGGAGTCGATTATTGCGAAGGAAGGGTTCGGGCTGTTTCCGAAAGGGTTTACGTTATCTTCGTATGCATGGGTATTCCGGTATCCGAAAATGATTTTAGGCTCTTACGGGGTAACGATTCTGATGACGGTATGCGGGACGGCGGTCGGGCTGTTTATCATATCTATGACCGGGTATGCCCTGCAGAGGAAGGATTTTCCGTTTCGGAATGTAATTTCGTTTTTTATTTACTTTACCACACTGTTTTCTGCAGGCATGGCGCCGACTTTTATCTGGGTGTCCAGGTATCTGCATTTAAAAGGCAGCTATTTAGCAGTATTTTTACAGCTTCTGATGTCGCCGTGGCTGATTATACTGATGAAGAACTTTGCAAAATCTGTGCCGTATGAGATTACGGAATCAGGCAAAATTGACGGAGCGGGGGATTTTCGTATTTACCTTTCCCTGATACTTCCCATGTTAAAACCGGCTCTTGCAACCGTCGGCCTGTTCCTGGCTCTCGGCTACTGGAATGAATGGTACCAGTCATCTTTGTACTTAGGTTCTTCGGTAACGTATAAGCCGCTGCAGTATTATCTGTATGGCATCATCAATGAAGCAAATGCACTGAAAAGCTCGGTGGCAGGGGCGGCTGTTACTTATACAGACCTTCCTTCTAACACGCTGAAGATGGCGACTGCAGTCGTGGCTACAGGGCCGATTATTTTCCTGTATCCGTTTGTGCAGAAATATTTTATCTCGGGAATTACGGTTGGCGCGGTTAAAGGATGATGTAAAAAGCGGCGTCCGGGGCAAAATCAGAACTGGAAATACTGTTAAAATAGATTTTTATAAGGAGGATTCATATGAAAAGAAAAATGTGGAAACGCGTATGTGCCGGCGCGATGTGCGCAGTGATGGCGGCAGGGCTTGCGGCATGCGGCTCGACAGACGAAGGTGCTAAGACAGGAGGAAACAGCGGCACAAAGCAGGAAGAAGGCGGGAAAGACAGCGGCTCTTCCGTCACAGACGAAGGCGGCATCGATACCTCAAGCCATGAGGTCATCAATATGCTGGTGCTTGGCAACAAGCCGTCAAACGGGCGGCTGGAAGCGATGCTGGAAAAACTGAACGAGGTATTAACCGAAAAGGTAAACGCAGAGCTTGAAATGACCTACGTAGAATGGACCGACTGGCAGACGCAGTATAATGTGCAGCTGTTAAGCGGGGACGATAAGCTGGATATTATTACAACGGCAACCGACTGGCTTTATGGCTGGGAGAATGCGCAGAAGGGTGCATTTATGCCGCTGACCGAGGATATGTTAAAAACCTATGCACCGAAGACGTATGAACAGGTCAGCGCGGACGGCGACTGGGATATCTGTAAATATAACGGCGATATTTATTTTATCCCGGAGGACAATTATACGCAGTACGTAAACCACGGCATGTTTTACCGCGGCGACTGGGCGAAGGAGGCCGGGCTTGCGGATGGAAATATCACGAAGTTTGAGGATTTAGATACTTATTTTTCATGGATAAAAGAAAACAAGCCGGACTGCTTCCCGTTTGATGCAACGAAAAACAGCGGGCTGCCGTTTATGGGATATCTTCTTTCTAAGACAGACAATGTGACAATTGCAGGCGTTAATGTGGGCAATTATGAATTCTGGTACGGCGCGTCGAAGGATGACCCGTATACGGTTACGTCTCCGTTTATGGAAAGCGATGTGATTTATGAGGACGCAGAGCTGATGAAAAAATGGAACGACATGGGCGTATGGCGCGAGGATATCTTAAACTATGACGGAGATACGCGCGAATCGTTTTATGCAGGAACTTCCGGCTCTGACCAGCATCACAGCCAGACTTATTATACAACGGTAAAGCCGAACATGGATAAAAAGCAGGAAGGCTCCGATGCGAAAATGTATTACTGGGGACAGGAAAACGGAAACGTGGCAAAACCGTTAAAGACTCACGGGGCTGCCGCAGTCAGCATGAATTCAAAGCATCCGGAACGTGCGCTGATGGTTTATGACCTGCTGCGCAACGACGAAGAATGCTACCGTCTGATTAATTACGGCATCGAAGGCACAGACTATCTTGTCACAGACGACGGCAAGCTGGACCGCCCGGAAGGATGGGATAAGAGCAAGGACGACCTTGCTGCAAACTTCTGGTGCGGGCGCAATGATGACCTGGAGCTTACCGATGTAAACTTCTGGGACGGCATGGACGGCATGATTGCCGATTATGATAAGTTTGCTTATGATTATCCGTATGAATCACTCATTGTAGATAAGAATAAAATTGAGGCACAGATGGCAGCGATGGCAAGTGTATTAGGCGAATATGTACCGCAGCTTGCATGGGGCAAATACGACGACCCGAAGGCAGCCATTGATGAAATGCGCCAGAAGCTGAAGGATGCCGGATATGACGAAGTAAAGGCATCGATTCAGGCAGATATGGATTTATATAAGACAGCGCTTGGAGAATAAAGCAGAATTTACATCACACAAACTGGCCGGAAGAATGAAAGTTCTTTCGGCTGGCTGTGTTTTGCTGGAATCTGGCCAGATGGAAATACTGGGAAAGAATTGGGAAAAAATTAGGAAAGAAGGGATTACTGCGGATGACAGAAAGAAGAATGACCCCTTTGATGGGATGGGCTTCCTGGAACTGTTTTCGGACAGACATCAGCGAGGAAAAAATCAAAGCACAGGCAGATGCGCTCGTTTCGAGCGGACTGGCAGAATGCGGCTACTGCTATGTAAATATTGATGACGGATTTTTTGGAGGAAGGAATGAAAAAGGGGAGCTGTTATTTCACAAACAACGGTTTCCAAACGGCATGCGCCCGGTGGCGGATTATATTCACAGCCTTGGCTTAAAGGCCGGTATCTATACGGATGCGGGGGATAATACCTGCGGATATTATTACGATAATGAAAGGGAAGGCGGATTTGCGGCGGGCTGCTACGGGCATGAGAAAGAAGACTTGTGGAAGCTGCTTGTGGAAAATGATTTTGATTTTATCAAGGCGGACTGGTGCGGCGGGCTCAGGCTGGCCTTAGATGAAGAAGAGCAGTATACGAAAATCGGGAAGATTGTAGAAGACATCCGCCGCAAAACCGGAAAGCCGGTCGTTTACAATATCTGCCGGTGGGAATTTCCGGGAGAATGGGCGGTCCGTGTGGCGGATTCGTGGCGTACGGGGCTGGATATCGAGCCGCATTTTGATTCGGTGCTTTATCAGATTGATAAAATGAAGCCGCTTGCGCGTTTCTGCGGGCCAGGGCATGTGAATGATTCGGATATGATGCAGATTGGAAACGGGATGTCCTGGGAGGAGGATCAGTCGCATTTTGCCATGTGGTGCATGCTTTCCACGCCGCTTATGACAGGATGTGACCTGACAAAGCTGTCCGGACGAACGCTGGAGCTTTTGAAAAATAAAGAGCTCATTGCCTTAAACCAGGATGCGGCCGTAAAGCAGGCGGTTGTTGCAAGGGAATACCGTAACCGTAACGGAAAGCTTACGGCAGAGGCATGGGTGAAGGAGCTTTCCGATAAGCATACGAAAGCAGTGGCGCTGTTCAACCGCAGTGACAGCGAAAAGCAGCTGGAGTTTGATTTCAGGCAGGCAGGGCTTCTGGGCGATATTCTGACTGTCCGCGAGCTTTGCACGCATCAGAATCAGGAGCCTGCAGGGATTCTGCGCGTAACGCTTCCCGCACACGGGACACGCGTCTTTGCGGTAAAAAGCAGCCGGACCGGCGCGTTCAGGGACTGCCATGCGGGGGCAAAAATTGGAAGGGAAAAATTCGCAAAGCTGACAGAGGAGGAAATGAAAAAGCTGATGCAGGAGGGGGCGCTGCTTTTGGATGTGCGCACAAAAGAGGAGTATGACAGGTATCATTTAAAGGGCGCCGTCAGCATGCCGTACTGCGGGATTTACCTGCATGCAGCACAGCTTCTGCCGGATAAAACAAGGCCGTTAATTGTCTGCTGCGCGACAGGCAGAAAAAGCTGCATGGCAAAGGAGCGGCTGGATGATATGGGGTACGAGCACGTCTATTACAGGGGCGGGATTTTATAAAGATGTATTATAAAATGGATGCTGCAAAGCTGCCAAAGGTGCATCTGGCAGACGAGGCGGTGCTTGAGCCGCCGCATGTACATAAAAAGCGCATTCCCGGGGAATGGATTTTTTATCTGGTAAAAAAGGGAGAAATGTATCTGGAAGAGAACGGGATTTTGTATCATCTAAAGGAGGGCGACCTGCTGCTCCTAGAGCCGGACTGGTGCCATGAAGGAAAGCGGACGGCATACTGTGAGTATTTTTATATTCATTTTCAGCATCCGGACATCGTAAGGACGGATGCGGATGATAAGGCGATGCGCCAGGAAATGTACCAGATACGCAGCGCCGCCCTAAAAAGCGCTGCCTGCTGCGGACAGCCAGGTACGAAGGCGTATCAGATTCTGCTGCCGAAGCTCTGCCGAAGGAAGGACGAGGCTTCTTATGCCGCCCTGCTGCGCTGCCTGCACAGCATGCTGGCCGTACACTGCGACCATATGGAATATTACGAGACATTATGCGCCTGCCAGTTTCTGCAGTTCCTGATTCAGGCCTCCAGAAGCTGCCTGTCCGCGGAACTGGAAAAGTCCGGCATGACAGCGGCCAGAAGCTATCAGAAGGTATTGGAGGTGCAAAATTACCTGCATGCTTCTTATCACGAGCAGTTAACGGGGGATTTTCTGGCTGAAAAATTTGACATGAATTTTGACTATTTAAACCGCCTGTTCCGCCAGAATGTGGGAAAGCCGATTTTCCAGTATCTGTGCAGCCTTCGGATTGCGCATGCCAGAGAGCTGCTTACGACGACCTCCATGCGGATTGCACAGGTCAGCGAGCGGACGGGATTTATGGATGAGAGCTATTTCAGCAAGGTATTTAAAAAATATACAGGCGTATGCCCGGCGGATTATGCGAAGACAGTCTTAAAGGAAGGCGGGCAGGATACGCGGGAATAAGAGAAAGGAATGGGTGGATATTATGAAAATTACTGTGAATACGAAGAAAGAAAAAGTACCGTTACAGGATTTATACGGGATTTTTTTTGAAGATATTAACCATGCGGCAGACGGGGGACTGTATGCGGAGCTTGTCAGAAACCGTTCGTTCGAATTCTGCCAGACGGACCATGCGTCTTATCACGGCCTGACCGCATGGGAAAAAATAGAATCAGGCGCTCAGGCAGAGGTTTCGGTACAGGAAGGGGATGCGGTCAGCCCGAAAAACCCGCACTTTCTTGTGATGGATGTAAAAATGCCGGAGAAAGGACAAAGGCCGGCCGGTTCGGAAGAAAAATGCCGGAATCTGCCTGCAGCAGAGGCCGGGGTCTGGAATCTGGGATTTAACGGCGGAATTCCGCTGAAAGAGTCAGCGCAGTATGATTTTTCCTGCTATGCAAGAAAGCAGGGAGAAGGAAATCCGGGCATCCGGGTATCGCTGCGCGGGGCAGACGGAACGGTATATACAGAAATGCAGTTTTCGCTGTCAGGGCAGTGGGAGAAAAAGGAAGGGATATTTACTGCTTCTGTTACAGATGAGAATGCGCGGCTGGCAGTGACGGTGACTGGGGAAGGGACTGTCAATCTGGATTTTGTCTCGCTGTTTCCAAAGGACACTTATAAAGGAAGGAAAAACGGCCTGCGCAGGGATTTAGCGGAAGCATTAGAAGCGCTGCACCCAAGGTTTCTGCGTTTTCCGGGCGGATGTCTGGTCCATGACGGAACGTTAGACCCGCAGGACAGGGGCAGCCAGTACCGCTGGAAAAATTCCATCGGGCCGCTTACAGACCGCCCGGCCAGGCGGAATAACTGGGGATATAATCAGACGCTGGGCCTTGGCTTTTATGAGTATTTTCTGCTGTGCGAGGACATTGGTGCAAAACCGCTGCCGGTCCTTCCGGGCGGCTATGACCCGCATCACGGACGGGCTGCCGTCGGAGATGCGCTGCAGGAATTTATTCAGGACGCTCTGGATTTAATCGCGTTTGCAAACGGCCCCGCGGATTCCGAATGGGGAGGCAAAAGAGCCGCCATGGGGCATCCGAAGCCGTTTGGCCTGGAATATCTTGCCATTGGGAATGAGGAAGTCGGGGAGCCGTTTTTTGAAAGATACCCGCTCTTTCATAAGGCCATAAAGGACGCATACCCGGATATCAAAATCATAGGGACAAGCGGGCCGTTTGCAGCCGGGCCGGAATATGACAGAGGCTGGAAAAGCGCCAGGGAGGAAGGCGCGGATTTTGTGGACGAGCATTATTACCAGTCGCCGGAATGGTTTATCGCAAATCACCACAGGTACGATTCTTTTCAAGAAGACGGCCCGAAGGTATTCCTCGGCGAATATGCATCCCATGGAAACAGCTGGTTTCATGCGCTGGCCGAGGCGTCTTTTATGACGGCGCTGGAGCGGAACGCGCATGCGGTCGGGCTGGCCTGTTATGCGCCGCTTTTTTGCAACATCGATTATGTAAACTGGAAGCCGGACATGATCTGGTATGATAATCACCGTATGATGCGCACGCCGAATTATTATGTGCAGAAATTGTTTATGGAGCATCAGGGGGATGTCCTTTTGGAATCCGAAATCACGAAGAAAGAACCGGACACGCTGCTGTGCGGCTTTTCAGATACCCTTCCAGGCGCCGTGGAATGCAGGGGCAGGCAGTCGGGCGTGCGGTTTTCGGATATCGTGCTTCGAAATGAAGATACCGGGGAAGAAACGGCGGTTCCTGGATTTACACTGAAAAAAGACGAGGCGGGAAGGTTTCTTGGACAGATGGAGTGTACCGGTTATACCATTACCCTGAAGGCAGAAGAACTCGAAGGGTTTCAGGGGTTTGAGGTGACATTTGCAAAGCAGGATGAGAAAAACTGGCTGTGCTGGCATTTAGGAGGCTGGGAAAACGGCGATTCCATGCTGGGAGAAACGATAAACGGCTGCTATTCCACACTGACGCAGAAAACACGGCATGTGGAAAAAAACAGGACTTATTGTTTGGAGATTCAGGTGCGGGGACGGCATGTGCGCACGTTTGTGGACGGTGCTTTGGAGCTGGATACGGAAGTGCTGCCGGTATTGGCCGAGCCTTTGTATGCTTCCTGTACAAAAGAAAAAGGGAGCGGGGATGTGATTTTAAAACTGGTCAACGTGCTGGAAAAGCCTGAGAAGATAACGGCTGTGCTGGACGGCATGAAGCGGATGGAAGGGACGGTGTATGTTCTTGGAAACTGCAGCAGGGATGCGGAGCATGTGTTAGGGGAGCGGGAGAGCGTTGTGCCGAAGGAAGAGGCGGTTTCGTTTGATACAGGGAGCTTTGAATGGACTGTGCCGCCGCTTGCGGTATGCGTGTTCCGGCTGCGGAGCGGGATTTATGGTACTCATATAAAGAAGGGATGATTTTATGCCTGACGAAAAAGAGCTCAATGTAAATCTTCTGGATAAGCTGGATTTATTAGAAAGACTGGAAATGGCGGATTCTGAAGGCGGATATGAAAAAATAAAAAAGCAGCTGATATTCGAAAAGAAATGTGTTGAACGCAAGCTGTATCAGCAGCCGCCTGTAACAGGAACTACATCGAAAAATTAAAGCTCGCATTAACCGAAATAAAATAGAGATAGAAAAGTATACAAATGGCGCAAATGACAGGATTACTGGAAAAGAGCTCGTCGAACTGGCATGGACTGTGATAGAGGATGCGCAGTATATGCTTGGCGGCATAGTGACATTTTTGGAAGCTGAAAATGAGGAAAAGCTGCTATCTTTCTATCGGAATAATCGTTTTTCGCAGTTTGATACCAGACAGACTGTATCAGGTACGGATGAATCGCATGAGCTGGTACAGCTATTAAGGCTGCTTTAATTAAATATGGATCATCCAAAGGAGTAAAGTCTTATACACGTTAAGGATTTACTCCTTTTCAGACTTTATCTTTTAAGCCGCCTGTATTCCTTCGGGCTCATATGATAATGCTGCCTGAATTTCCTGCAGAAATATCCCGCATTTGCAAACCCGGTTTCGGCGGCAATGGCAGAAACGGTTTTCTCCGTAGCAGCAAGCTGCTTTGCGGCCCTTCCCAGGCGGTACCGGATAAGATAAGCCACCGGAGAGGTATGAATCAGCGACTGGAAAATCTGCAGCGCGCTGCTTTTACTGATAGAAGCAGCCGCGGCGATATCTTCCAGAGCCAGTTCTTCCATATACCGGTCATGGATATACTGCATCATCATCTGCAGCCTTGCCTGCTGGTGACTGAAATGCGAGGTCTTATTCTGGGCAGCTGTAAAATCAAAGTGGCTGTATAAAATCTCCCACATCTGCAGCACAAGCCGTATCGTGCGAAGCTCATTCTTTTCCGTTTCCTGAATGGAAAAAATCTGCCTCAGTAACTGAAGAATCTCATTCTGCCATCCGCTCTGCGGGCTGAATATCAGAAAAGGGACGCCGGATTTTAAGACAGGCTCAATGTATTTTTCATATATAAGGCTTTTGGGAGGTGCAGGCAGGTCTGGTGAAAATACAATATTCGGAATGAAGACGCTGCTGTCTGCTTCAAAGCGGTGGAGAACGCCGCTGTTGATAAACAGGCCGCAGCCTTTTTCCAGTTTACATTTCTCAGTTCCTGCAAGGCAGACTGCACAGCCTGTTTCAACCGTCATAAATTCCAGCTCATGATGCCAGTGCCAGTCAATGCAGTGGAAATCAAACTGCCAGATATCTTCCGGATAATATGCAAAGGGATAGGATTCGCTTCCGTGCGGAATGGTTTCGCGGAGCGTGTCGTCGGTGTGTATTTTGAAGGAATTCATGCGGATTCTCCTTTCAGATGTGAGGCGGCGGGTAACTGGACTTTTTCAAGTGGTGCAGTAAAATTTTCTGCGGCGGGGATTGGGATATTGTATCATAAATGTGCGATAATGTGCAATGATTTCGGGGGAGAAATGCGATATAATCGTGGCAGTTCAGGAAAGGGGGAGGGGTGATGCGGTTTCGCGGACGCCGGGAGGCCACAATCCCCCCCTGCCTGTCTAAAGTCATACACAATCCTAAAAGTAATGCAGCCAGCCGCAGTACCCCGGATGTCCGCGCAGTGCTGACAGCTTTATGGAAAAGGAGGATAACATGAAAAACGAATACAACAAAACAGTCAGCGCCTGCTTTGCGGCATACATTGTCCAGGCCGTAGTCAATAATTTTACCCCGCTGCTGTTTTTAACATTCCAAAAAACATACGGCATTCCATTATCGCAGATTACGCTGCTGGTCACATTTAATTTCGGCATACAGCTGCTGGTGGATTTGCTGTCCGCAGGATTTGCAGACAGAATCGGATATCGGGCATCGATGGTCACTGCACATGTAATGGCTGCCGCGGGGCTGGTTCTTCTTACAATACTGCCGGAAATGCTGCCGTCTCCCTTTCTTGGAATTTTAACGGCGGTCATGATATACGCTGTTGGCGGAGGCCTTCTGGAGGTTCTGGTAAGTCCGGTGGTAGAGGCATGCCCTTCGGATAATAAGGAAAAGGCCATGAGCATGCTGCATTCTTTCTACTGCTGGGGCCATGCGGGAGTGGTACTGATTTCTACGCTGTTTTTTCAGGTATGCGGCACCGGCAGCTGGAAAATACTGGCGCTGTTTTGGGCGCTGCTTCCGCTGTGCAATGCCGCTGTATTTTTGAAGGTTCCGATTGCCTCCCTGATGGAAGAAGGGGAGAGCGGGCTGCGGTTAAAAGAACTGTCCAAAAACAGGCTGTTCTGGATATTGTTTGTGATGATGATATGTGCCGGGGCAAGCGAGCAGGCGGTGAGCCAGTGGGCTTCGGCTTTTGCGGAAAAAGGGCTTGGGATTTCCAAGACGGCAGGGGATCTGGCGGGGCCGATGGCGTTTGCCATTTTCATGGGCACGTCCAGGGCGTTTTACGGTAAATACGGCGAGCGTATCCAGCTGGAAAAGTTTATGGTTTACAGCTGCTGCCTGTGCATTCTGTCTTATCTTGGCATTGCCTTTGTGCCGGTCCCGCAGCTTAGCCTGGCAGCCTGTGCGCTCTGCGGGCTTTCGGTCGGAATTATGTGGCCGGGGACGTTCAGCAGGGCATCCGCGGCGCTTCCAAGAGGCGGGACGGCTATGTTTGCGCTGCTGGCCTTAGGCGGGGATATCGGCTGTTCAGCAGGCCCTACGTTAGCCGGCATGGTATCCGGTGCGCTGGGCGACAATTTAAAATATGGCATTCTGGCAGCGATTGTATTCCCGCTGCTGCTTCTGACCGGAATCATCCTTAGCGGAAAAATAACGGCAGATTCCGGCATGCCTGCACAGTATCTGCAGCAGAAGGAATGATAAAGAGAACTCCGGCATGCCTGCACAGCGTCTGCAGCGGAAGGAATTTTAACAGGTTTTCAGGCCAGCGCTTTTTTCATCCATTTGCGCGAACGCCAGCGGAAATAATACTGGATGCCGCGGAATGCTTCGTCCATGGCAAAAGCAATCCAGCATCCGTTCAGCCCGAGTCCTGCTTTTACGCTTAACAGATAAGAAAACAGCACACTCATCAGCCAGCAGGAGCAGATGGATACAGCCATTGGATAGACCGTGTCTCCGGCTCCTCTGAGGGAATTTTCTTCTATATGGTTAAAGCCGCGGAATATTTCTACAAATATATCCAAAAAGAGCAGGGAACGGCCGGCTTTTAAAATGGCCGGGTCGGCGGTAAACAGGGACAGCAGCGGATGCCCGAATAAAAACAGCAGGGCGGAAAGCACACTGTTTAGCAGGAGCGTGATTTTTAAGTTCTGCAGGTTCAGCCGGTAAGCCTGCTCGAACTTTCCGGCGCCGGAGAGCCAGCCGATCATCAAAGATGTCGAAAGCCCGAGCGACATGCCAAGGACATACACATAAAATACAAGATTTGATACATAAATCTTGGCTGAAACGGCCGCCGGTCCCGAAAGGGCGATGATGGATGTTGTCACGGTCTGGGATATATTGTAGGAAAGCGTGCTGATGCCGCCCGGTATGCCTGTTTTTAGTACCGGATAAAGCATATGCAGACAGCGTGGCAGGCTGTGTTTAAAATCAAGCCCCAGCGGCAGCCTGTATAATAAAAATGCCATGGCGCACAGACCGGCTGCTTTGCTGATGATGTTGCACCAGGCAATGCCGGATACGCCGTGCAGCGGGGCAGCAGACGGATGAAAAATAACCAGGTAATTCAAAAAGGCGTTGATGACATTCATGCCGAGCGATACGCTGACGGAGATTTTCGGCAGCCCATAGCTCTTAAATACGGAGCCGATAATGGAAATCAGCGCCTGCAGAAAGGAAAAGCGCATGCAGATTTTAAAATACAGCGCGGCATCGCAAAGAACAGCTCCTTCCAGGTGCATAAACAGCATAAAAGGCTTAGAAAACGCAGAAGCGGCAATGCTGATAAGCAGGCTGAACAGCCCGCCGAAAATAAGCGCCGTTAAGGCGGCGTCTGAGGCATGTTCTTTGTTTCCGGCGCCAAGGCTGTGGCTGATGACAATGGATGCGCCGGTTCCGATGACTGCATAAAATGTCACAGCCATGCCGGCAAACTGGCTGGCGGCGCCGACGGCAGCAACAGCATCATCGGAAAAATAAGACAGCATAAATGTATTCACCGTTCCCATAAAATTCATCAGGAACATTTCAAGAAAAAACGGGATAAAAATGCCGGTTAACGTTATCGTTCCCTGCGGTGTCTGTGCACTGCATAGCTTTCGGTCATAAAATTTTGACATAGCTTTCTGCCTCCTTTTGCTGAAATTGAACATAATTATAGAATAACCGGACAGGAATGCAATGGACATAAGAGGGATTACTTGGAAGTTAGCGACATTCTCCCGCAGCAGCTTTGTAAAAAAATTACCAAAAATTTGAAAAAAATACATAGCGAAAGTCTGCCGGAATTGTTAGAATGGCTGCAGGGACAAGAAAAGATAAAGGAGCAGCATATGGCAGGATATTTATTTGTACATTTTACGGGAGAGCATAAAAACGGCGAACAGATTTATTTTTCCATCAGCAGGGACGGGCTTTTCTGGAAGGATTTAAACGGGGCAGAGCCGGTACTGCTGTCGGATACCGGCACAAAAGGAGTGCGGGATCCTTATATCGTAAGGGATCCTGACCGCGGCAGGTTTTACCTGATCGCGACAGATTTAAGAATCGAAGCGCATCATGACTGGAAAAGGGCGCAGTATGAAGGAAGCCGGGATATCATCGTCTGGGAATCCGAAAATCTGGTTCAATGGTCAAAAGCAAGGCGCTGCCGGGCAGGTGCCGACGGTGCGGGATGCGTATGGGCGCCGGAGGCTGTGTATGATGAGAAGAAAAAGCAGTTTTTTGTATTTTTTGCTTCGATGATACAGCTGCCCGGCGAGAAGGAAGCAAAACAGCGCATTTATGCAGTGTATACCAAAGATTTCAGGGAATTTTCAGCTCCGTCTGTCTATATCGAAAAGAAGCAGCATGTGATTGATACAACGATTGTACATGCGGACGGGATGTATTACCGCTTTTCCAAAGATGAGGAAACCAGCCGCATTCTCATGGAAAAAAGCAGTGAACTGGAAGGCACATTTGAAAAGGTTTTAAGCCGGCAGCTTGACAGTCTGAAAGGAGTGGAAGGGCCGGAGTGTTACCTTCTGCCGGATGGAAAGACGTGGTGCCTGATGCTGGACCGTTTTGCCGAAGGAAAGGGCTATCTGCCGCTGCTGTCAGAAGACCTCTCATCCGGGGAATTCCGTATTCTCTCAGACGGGCAGTATGGCATGGGCCGTACCCAAAAACGCCATGGCGGCATTTTAAAGCTGAGCAGTGAGGAATATGAACGGCTTGAGCAGGCATACGGAAGCGGCAGCCTGAATCCGGTGCTGGACGGCCTGTATGCGGACCCGGACATGGCTTATTTTGACGGGAAATATTATTTATATCCGACGACGGACGGGTTCAAAGGATGGTCCGGCACAGCTTTTTTTGTGTTTTGCTCAGACTCCCTGAAAAGGCCGCATTTTCAAAAAGCCGGGCTGGTGCTTGACTTTGCAAAAGGGGATGTGCCGTGGGCTGCAGGCTGTGCATGGGCACCCTGCATTGCCAGAAAGGACGGAAACTATTATTTTTATTTCTGCGGCAAAAACAAAGACGGCGTCTCCTGTATCGGTGCCGCTGTATCGGATTCCCCGGCCGGCCCGTTTACAGCGCAAAAAGAGCCGCTTGTGACAATGGAAATGATGCGGGCAGGCGGAATCCGTATGAGCCAGACCATAGACCCTTCTATATATATGGAAGGAAACGATGCGTATCTGCTTTTTGGAAACGGGGAGCCTGCCATAGCAAAGCTTACGGAGGATATGCTGCATATTCAAAAGGACACGCTTGCAAATCTAAAGGGGCTTTGTGATTTCAGGGAAGCGGTCAGTGTCTTTAAAAGAAATGGAATTTATCATTTTACCTGGTCGTGCGACGATACGGGGAGCGAAGATTACCATGTCAGCTACGGGACTTCGGACAGCCTGTACGGTCCGGTGCACTTTGAAAAAATCGTCCTGCAAAAACAGGGGGAAAGTTATGGGACAGGGCATCACTGTATCTTTTATGATCCGCAAAAGGACGGTTACCGGGCGGCATTCCACCGCTTTGCGGGAGGTCTTTGCAAATATCCGGGCGAACACGGATATCACCGGGAAATCTGCCTGGCTGATGTGAAATTCGGCGAAGACGGCAGGATGGAGCAGATAATAATAAGATAAATAGAAATAAGGGAAATAGAACAGAGGCAGAAAAATAAAGGAGGAGTTTTGATGAAATACCGGATGATGCGTGCCCCGATGGGCTGGAACAGTTATGACTATTATGATACAGCGGTGAATGAACAGCAGGTAAAGGCAAACGCTGGCTATATGGCCGCACATTTAAAAGAAGCGGGCTGGGAGTATATCGTTGTGGACATTGAGTGGTATGCAAAGAAACCAGGCTCGATGCGTGAAAAATACCAGTATATTCCGTTTGGGGATGTGCAGATGGATGATTACGGCAGGCTCCTGCCCGATACGGAGCGCTTTCCGTCCGCAGCAGGCGGAAACGGTTTTGGGCCGTTAGCGGATGATATCCACAGCCTGGGACTGAAATTCGGAATCCATATCATGCGCGGAATTCCAAGAATCGCGGCCCACAGGCACCTTCCGGTATGGGGAACGGATGTGCGCGCGGATGAGATTGCAGACCCTTCTTCCATCTGCGGCTGGAACCCGGATATGTACGGCGTGCGAAAAGGCGTAAAAGGGGCGCAGGAATATTACGATTCTATTATCAGCATGTATGCAGACTGGGGCGTAGATTATATAAAATGCGATGACATCTGCAATACAAACCTGTACCGGGAAAACCAGTATTCGGCGGCGCATGAAATTGAAATGCTGCACTCTGCCATTCAAAAAAACGGAAGGGACATCATACTGTCGCTCTCTCCGGGACCTGCTTTAATTGAGAAGGCATGGCATTATGAAAAATATGCCAATATGTGGCGCATTACAGACGACTTCTGGGATGACTGGAAGCTGCTTCGAAACATGTTTGACCGCTGCGAGCTGTGGCAGAACCATGTGGCGCAGGGCTCTTACCCGGACTGTGATATGCTCCCTTTAGGAAAGCTCGGAAAAGGTTTTGGAAAGGAATGGGATACCCGCTTTACAAAAGACGAGCAGATTACAATGATGACACTGTGGTGTATCTTTGGCTCCCCGCTGATGATTGGGGCGGAACTGACGCTTTTGGACGACTGGACACGGGAACTTTTGACAAAGACGGATATTTTAAAGCTGACGGGAAATGATTATGTCGGAAAACAGGCAGAAAAAGACGAAACCCATGCGGTCTGGAGCTGCTGGAACGAAAAGACAGGGGAGGCGTATGCAGCTCTGTTTAATTTTACAGATTCTGAACGGGAAATTTCATGCCAGGTGCAGGAAATCGAACAGTTTTGCGGATGCCTGCCGCGGGTGTGCGGTGCGAAGGAGCTTTGGAGCGGGAAAGAGATGGCTTTAGAACAGGGATGTCTGAGGGCACGGATTTCTGCGCATGGGGCGGGGATGTTTTTGCTTAAGTAAGTGAGGGGGAGGGGGAGAATGGCTGCACGGACGCCGGGAGAGGGGATTTGCAAGGTCTTCCGGCGGCGGTTCCAGAATGTTAAGAAGCCCTAAGCGTTCTGCATTCAGGCTGTGGTACCGGACGGTCGCGGCACCCAGTTCGCCCTGGCCTGCAGCCAGCAGCTAAAGGTGCCGCTTCGGCTTCGCCGCC
>CANDJC010000071.1 GCA_947384955.1 uncultured Eubacterium sp.
ATAACATTTTACTAGAAAATGTTATGGACTGCGGATGGAGGAGATTATGCGGGAACTGGATTATGGGAAAATGGGAATGAGAATCCGCCAGGTGCGTAAGGCAAAAGGCTGGTCACAGGACGAGCTGGCAAAAAAGTGCGGCATCAGCATGTCGTTTTTAGGGCATATTGAGCGCGGGACGCGGATTATGAGCATGGAGACGTTTGCAAATATCTGCACAGCACTGGAAGCCGGGGCGGATGAACTGCTGTGGGGTGTGGCGAACCCATCGGAGGCGGTGCTGGATATGTGGAAACTGACGGATAAGAAGAAGGATGTAAAGGAGCAGAAGGCAGAAAAAACTGCCGGCGGGACAGGAAGGGATACAGCTGACAGTTATTCCATGTATGTCAGAATTATGAAGTCTGTTGCTGAGATTATGAACGGGGCATGAAAATAATATAGAAACGCAAAAATTAAAAATACAGAAAATCCGGATAAAAATAAAAAAAGACAGAATAAGAAAATAGCAGGAAAGGGAAGAAACAGTATGGATGGACAGCATTCCTTTAAAAGGACAGAGGAGACAGAGATTGATTTGGCGGATTTGATGCGGAAACTCTGCAGGAAATGGAGACAGATTCTCGTCTGTGCACTGGCAGCGGCTGTGATTTTCGGATGCTTCGGATGGCTGAAGGGCAGGGATACCGCAGATAAGATGGTATCGGAAGCAAACGAGGAGGAGCTGACAGAAGCAGAGGAACAGGCTGTTACAGAAGCGGTCCGGCTGGAAAAAGAAATTCGTGCGCTGGATGAATATCTGGAAAATTCTGTGCTTATGCAGCTGGACCCTTATCATAAACACCGCTTTATTATGCTCTATGGGATTGACCGTGTAAAAAGACAGGAGCTGGCGGCTGTTACGGAAAGTTATCTGAATTTTATCTCAAACGGCGGTGCTGCAGATGTGCTGTCAGGATTATCCGGCAGATGGAACATGGACAAAAGCTACCTGGAAGAAATGATATCAGCGTATCAAAGGACGTATAACGCTCCTTATCAGATTGCTGTTGATGCCCTTTCAGACAGCGGGATGCTTTCGGAAGCTCTTTTTTATGTGGAGATAACCGGTACAGATGGAAAAGAAGCGGAAACAATGGCTGCGGATATACAGCAGATACTGAAGGATTATTCAGCTGATGTAAAAAAAACGGCAGGCAGCCACCGGCTGAAACTGCTGAACTGTACAGAAGGTGTTACAGCAGATTTGGGCTTGCAGGCACAGCAGCAGGATAAAAGAGCGCAGCTTTCAGCAAAACGGGCAAATTTGAAAACTGCAGCAGATGCATTCAGTGAAGAGCAAAAATCAGTGTATGAAGAAGCTGTCAGCAAAGAAGCTGCAGGCAGCAGAGGGGGAGATACTTCTGATGCGGATGATAATAGTTTCAGAGAGGCATTATCCGAAGCAAGTTACAAATCTGTCTTTAAATATGCCCTGATTGGAATCATTGCAGGAGGGTTTTTATATGCGGGTATTTTTACATGCAGATATGTTTTTAATGATGAAGTGAAAAACATAAAGGAACTAAAAAGAATGTATATGTTTCCGGTTTATGGACAGATTCAGCTCTGTGAAAGGGGAAAAAACAGCAGCAGTCAGATATTTCAGACAAACAGTGATATTTATGGAAATACAGAAGAACAGGTTTTAAACCGCATCAGGATTTTCTGCCAGAAACAGGGAATTACAAAGCTTTGCGCAGTGTCTGATTTCCAGTTTGCAGATGCGGAAAGGGACTGTCTGGAAAAAATAGCTGCCAGGCTTGCATCTTGCGGGATTACGATGGCAGTAACGGAGAGTGCCGGTAAAGATACAAATGTGTGGGACAGGCTTGTGGAAGCCGGGAATTTCCTTTTGGTATGCAGAATGGGGACAACGACATATCACAGTATTGATGATGCGATGAATTTTTATCTGGAAAATGGCATGTCTGCAGCCGGTGCAGTCGTTTTTATCAATATATAAAACCAGACCTGTGTGAGAGTCTGAAGGCTGATTTCTGTATTTTATGAAAAGGACGGTAGCATTGCCATGAAAATATGTATCCTTGCTCCAAGATTTCCATTTCCCGAAACAGGGGGAGACGTGCTGAGAATGAATCATATTGCTCAGTATTTAAAGGAAAAAGGACATCAGGTGGTTCTTGTATCATTTTATGAATCTGCATCTGATTTGAAAAACAAAAATACTGGTATTTATAAACGGATTTATCTTGTAAAAAGGAGCGTCATAATATCGGCTGTACATGTAATGAAAGCTTTATTTTCGAAAACACCGCTGCAGTGTGCATACTATAATTCGGATAATTATCTAAAAGTATTTCAGATGGTATTGCAGCAGGAAAAGCCGGATTTATACATTGCCCATACAGGAAGAATGGTGCAGTATCTGGAAGCGTGCAGCCTGCGGAAACAAAGTATCGTAGATTTGGCGGATGCCTTGTCAAAAACATATTCACTTGTAAACATTTCCAGCCTGAACAGTTACAAGAAATATGTTTATTGCATAGAAAGAAAACGTATTCAGAAATTTGAGCAGTTTTTAATATCGAAATACCGAAAAGTGATTTTGGTCTCAGAAGCTGATAAGCAGTTTCTTGGAAATAAGGAATCTTTGTTTGTGCATAAGATGGGGATTCCATTGAATAAACAGTATCCTAAAAATTATAATGAGGGCAAGATTGTGTTTGTAGGAAATATGCGTACATTACAAAATCAGGATGCAGCAGTTTATTTTGCTAAACAGATATTTCCTAAACTGATAAAAATAAAGCCGGGTATAACATTTCATATTATAGGGGCAGAACCTCCGATAAGAATTCAAAAATTGTCTGACAGGAAATCAATATTTGTAACAGGTTTTGTAGAAAGTATAGAAAGAGAGATTGAAAATGCCTGTCTTGCTGTTGCACCGGTAAGAATTGCAGCCGGGATTCAAAATAAAGTGCTGATATCCATGGCAAATCATGTACCAGTGGTGCTTTCTAAAACAATATCTCTGGGAATTACGGAGCTGGTATCAGGAAAAAACTGTTATATTGCTGAGAAAGACAGCGATTACATCAGGTATTGTTTGAGATTGTTAAATAGTGAGAGGGAACGAAATTTGATTGCAGATGCAGGATATAAAATGGTTGATAAGTATTATGGCTGGCAGCAGGTACTCAGAGGATATGAAAATATGCCGGATGAATCAGGAGGAAAATAATGATGATAAATAAACGGGTGGTTATAATTGGACGTGATGCTGATTCACATATGGAGTATGACGGCGGGGAATACCTGGCGGCCAGGGTAGCAGATATGGTTCGGGAATGTTTTCAGGGAAATACAGACACCATTCAGATATACAGGCCGTTTTTTTTACAGCGTTTTGTTAACATTTTATGCAGGCAAAGCTATGGAATGAATAAACAGATAAGGAAAAAGACAGAAGTTCTTTTAGAAAAGAATACAGAATTGATTTTTTTTAATGGTTCTGTTTATGGTACTCTCGTAAAAAAGATGCATCGCAGGAAAATTCAGACAGCAGTATTTTATTATAATGTGGAGAGCCAGTTTTATTATGAAAAGTACAGACTGCATAAAAATCTTCCTAATTTTGTAATGTACCGCTATATATTATGGCTGGAGAAACTGAGTACAAAATATGCAGATATTGTAATAACATTAAATCAAAGAGACAGTAACGGACTTAACCGGATTTATGGAAGAAAGGCAGATTTTTGTTCACCGGCAAGTTTTGAACCTGTTTCGAGAAGCTATATTGAGAAGGGAGCCAGAAGAAGGGGGAAAAAATACCTTCTGTTTGTCGGAGGCATTAATTTTGCAAATATTGAGGGATTGCAAAGATTTATAAAAAATGTGTTTCCTTATATTGATTTTGATTTATATGTTATTGGAAATTGCTGCAGAGAATTAGAAAAGGCTGTAAATACGGCTGATTATCCGGGACTCCGTTTATTGGGGTTTCGGGATGATATAGAAAAAATCTATATGCAGGCGAGTGCGGTAATTGTTCCAATATATTATGGTTCTGGTATGAAAACAAAGACGGTAGAGGCTTTAAAATATGGAAAATATATATTTGGCACACCGGAAGCATTTGCGGGAATACCGATTGACTGCAGCAAGGCGGGTGCTTTATGCAGAAATGATGAGGAGTTTATAAAAAAAATTCGTCTGTGGGGGAAAAAGGAACACGGCCTTTTTTGTGCATATTCTTATGAATTTTTTATGAAACATTATACAAAGGAAGCTGTTACGGCAAACTTTTGTGAAAACTTGAAAGCATTGCTGTAAAGTTTGAATAGGGAGCTGCAGGATGCTGATATTTACGGGTATTTTTTTGTTATTGAATTTTTTTTCGCTGTGTGAATTATGTCATGGCTTTTCGAACAGGCAGAAGAAGGTAATCATAGCGGTATTTTCACTGTTCTTTGCAGTGCTGTCAGCGATTTATAGCGGGCAGGCAGGGGATTTTAATTTTTATAAAGCACACTTTGAATTGGTAACAGTTAAAAATCTTTTTACAGTTACCCAAAACCAATTTGAATATTTATATGAAGTGCTCAATGTTCTAATCAGGCAGCTCACGCCTCATTATAGTGTTTTGCGTTTTGTTTTTGCACTTTTTGTGATGGCTTTGTGGTATCAGATTTATTTTAAAGTGCGTAAGCAGGACAGCGGAAAATATGCACTGACCGCTTTTTATGCTGTGTGGGCGCTGCAGTCTGGTCATATTTTTACAATACGAAGTACAGCTGCAATTGCCCTTTGTATCTACAGTATCCGGTATATAAAAAGCAAGTCTGTTATTAAATTTCTGCTGCTGACGGCTGTAGCGGTTTTTATTCATTATATGTCCGTGATGTGGTTTCCGGCGTATTTAATTTATCACAGCAGATTCCGTCTTCGTTTTTTTTACGCAGGAATTGCGGCTATAGCAGCATTATCCCGTAAAATACCAGATATTCTCCGGTTCGCTGCAGATTATATGCCGGGTCAGCTGGCATATAAAGTGACTTATTATTTAGGATATGGGATTACAGATACATATGGAAATTATTATGGATATGGTATACAGCTGGTAAAAGCTCTTGCTAATAATCTGCTGCTGGTTATCGTTTTTCAATATATCGTATATCAAAAAAGAAAAAAGGACGGCTGCAGAGAAGGTGACACAGAAAAATTTTTCAGGCTGTTTCTGTTTGGAATTATGATATATATTGCAGCTTTTTCTACATCTCTTGCAATGAGCAGAGCTGCTACGCTATATACATTTGTGCAGTTTCTTCTGCTTCCGGAGATATTTGATTTAGATATTGTAAAAAGACCGCGTGAAAACAGATTTTTTGTTTTATTTGTTTTTTCAATGTACTTGTATCTTAGAATGGCAGTACAGCTTAAAGCAAATGGATGTCTGCCGTTTATCACAATATTTGAGGGAAGATAATGAAAATACTCGAAATTACGTTTCTGCCGCCAGCAAAAAATAAGGGCGGGGGATATATGGGGATTTATCAGTCTATAAAATCACTGTCTGAATTTGCATGGGTGGATTATATAGGCCCGGAATTCGACCGAACTTTATTTTCCAGACATGTGAAAATCAAAAAAATATTAAAACCGGATCAATATAGTATTCGCCGGATATGCCGTCTTATAAAAGGTATTACAACTTCTTATTACCAGTCATGGATAAGTATAAAGGATAATATCAGATGGGAAGAATATGATGCTGTTTATATTGATTCCAGCAGATATTTTTTTCTGGCCGATGAGGCAAAAAAACATGGGGTAAGAGTAGTTATCCGTTTTCATAATATTGAGAAAGATTATACACAGCGGCTGTTTCAAAATCAGAAATCTTTATCAGCGTTTATGCAGTATGTGATGTTTTCTATAGGAGAAAAGAAAGTAAGCATGAGCGCGGATAAATTTGTATTTCTTACAAAAGAAGATGCAAAAAGGGCTGTGGAACTGTATCAGATACCAAAGAAGAAAATGAATATTGTTCCAGTCTGCTTTGAAAGCCCTCTGCATTGTAAGGAAGATAATGTAATGAAAAATCAGTCTGATAGCTGTATTTTAATTACCGGAACTTTGAATTTTGCCCCGAATGAGAGCGGTATCATTTGGTTTTTAACATATGTATGGGATGCTTTAAAAGCAGCAATACCTGAAAAACAGTTAAAACTTGTTATTGCAGGCTTTTCTGCAGGAAGCAGATTAAAACAGCTGTGTGAAAAACATCAGTTAGTGGAATTAATTGACAGCCCGCCAGATATGCGTCCGTATTTTGAAATGGCAGATGTTTATGCAGCTCCGGTATTTTATGGGGCTGGAATGAAAGTGAAGGCAGCGGAGGCACTTTCTTATGGAATTCCGACAGCCGGTACAAGCCATGTCTGGATCGGGTATGAGGCACTTCGTTATGGAAAAATAATAGCAGATACGCCGAAAGCATTTGTTTTTGGCATTAGAGATATTCTGCTTATGGATGCGGCAGAAAAAAAGAAGCTTAAAAGAGAGATTTTAGATGATTTTCAATTAAATTACAGCATGGAAGCAAGTGCTGGAAAGTTTAGGAAGATTTTTGATTTTTTATGATGGATGTTACTATTTAAAATGATAGAAAGACGGAGATGCAGATGGTAATAACAAAGACACCGTTTCGAATGTCTTTTTTTGGCGGCGGAACGGATATGGAAGATTTTTTTTCAGAATACGGAGGATCAGTGCTTTCGGCCACGTTTGATAAATATTGTTATATAAATGTACGACATCTTCCGCGTTTTTTTGACTACAGCAGCGAACTTGTCTATTCAAAAATTGAACGTATTACGGATGTAGAATATATTGCTCATCCGGCTATCCGGGAGGCAATGAAGATGCTGGAAATGCATGAAATTCGCCTGACTTACGAGGCAGACCTTCCGGCAAGGTCGGGGCTTGGAACCAGCAGTTCTTTTGCGGTAGGGATGCTGAATGCTTTTCACTGCCTGAAAGGCACATATGCTGACAAGAAACGTCTGGCAGATGAAGCAATTTATCTCGAACGGTGTCTCTGTCACGAGGCCGGAGGCTGGCAGGACCAGGTTGCGGCAAGTTTTGGCGGAATGAACCGGATTGATTTTCATGCGAAAGGGTATGAAGTTCATCCCGTTATTATAAGCCTGGAACGCAAAAAACAGCTGAAGGACAGACTGCTGCTGTTTTTTACGGGATTTACACGGCTTAGTTCTGATATACAAAAAGAGAATGAAGCCGGACGGAAAAATAAAAGAAATCAGCTTCTGGAAATGCTTCAGATGGTGACAGAAGCGGAGCGGGTGCTTACGAATAAGAGTATGGATTTAGATGAATTTGGCCGTCTTCTTGATCATACATGGAAGTTAAAACGCCAGATGGGAAACAGGGTAAGTACAGAAAGTATTGATATGCTGTATGAAAAAGGATGCAGAGCCGGAGCGCTGGGAGGAAAACTGCTGGGAGCAGGGGGAGGCGGATTTCTCATATTTTATGTACCGGAAGAAAAGAAGGATTCGGTGATGGAGGCAATGGAACAATTGCTTCACATACCATTTGAGTTTGAAGAAAATGGAACAAGCGTGATTCATTATACACCTGAAAGTTATGAGCTGTCTCAGGCCAGAAGGTTAGAAAAGAACTGCCGGGGAGAATGAAAAATGATGAGGTTAAGAAGATTATATATGAGAATACCAAAATCCAGATGGGGGAAACAGACTTTTCTCGTAAAACTTAAGAAAAATTCAAGGCTGCTGGATGTGGGGTGCGGAAATAACAGCGCATATTATACAAAAATACTTGCCCCGACATGTCATTATACTGGGATAGATGTCGGCGATTATAATAATTCAGAAGCTTCAAGGCAGCTGATGGATGCATATTATGTTGTGAAAGACCCAATGCGGTTTGCTGAGAAAATAAAAAGTCTGGAAGGAGTTTTTGATGCAGTCATATCCAGCCATAACATAGAACACTGTAATAAGCCGGAAGAGACAATGGATGCGATGTGCAACAAACTAAAAAGCGGTGGGCTTTTGTATATGGCATTTCCACAGGAGAAAACGACAGACTTTCCCCACAGAGGCGGAACCTTAAATTTTTATGATGACCCGACACACATATATATGCCGGATCCCAGAAGACTGATTCACATTATGAAGAAAAACGGCATGGAAATTATCTTTGCCAAAAGAGGATACAGACCATTTCTTTATTTTCTCCGGGGGGGGGTATCAGAGCCTTTTAGCCGTATAAAAAACAGGACAATGCCTGGAACTTACAGCTTCTGGGGATTTGAAACAGTAATCTGGGCAAAGAAAAAATAATACTGCACAATATTACTGAATAAAATTGCCATAAGAAAGACAGAAAAAGGAAACAGGGAAGGATAAAAGAGTGAACGCAAAGGAAAAGGGAAGGTTTGATACGTACATAGATGCACTTGTGTGCAGATATCCTCAGTTAAAGTGCATATACCAGGATATTCTGGATGCGTTTTTTCTGATGGAAGCGTGTTATGAGCAGGATGGAAAGCTTCTGATTGCAGGTAATGGAGGCTCTGCAGCAGATGCGCAGCATATTGCGGGAGAGCTGATGAAACGTTTTTTGCTGCCGCGTCCTGTATCTTTCGAATATGCACAAAAGCTGAAGGAGGCTGAGCCGGTTATCGGAGCTGAGCTGGCTGAAAATCTGGAGCAAGGGCTGATGGCGCTTCCTCTGACTTCACAGGAAGCGCTGCCGACGGCATATATAAACGACGTGGATGCAGACAGTGTATTTGCCCAGCAGATTTTAGGATACGGACGCAGAGGGGATGTGTTTCTTGGAATATCGACTTCTGGAAACAGCAGGAATATTATCCGTGCCGCAGTAGCAGCAAAAGCGGGAGGAATCCCGGTCATTGGGCTGACAGGCATAAACGGCGGCAGACTGGCGTCTATAGCAGATATAGCGGTGAAGGTGCCTGAAACAGAGACATACAGAATTCAGGAGCTGCATCTGCCAGTATACCACTGCTGGTGCATGATGTTAGAGGACAGGTTTTTTGGAGGAAATGGTTAAGATACATATTTTCATAATATAACTTAGGAGGAAACATAAATGAAAGTATTTATCACGGGTATTGCAGGATTTCTTGGAAGCCATATTGCGGATGCGATGATTGCAGACGGGCATGAGGTATCAGGCTGTGACAGCCTGATAGGCGGTTATGTAGAAAATGTACCGGAAGACGCTGATTATTACCAGGTTGACTGTAATGACTATGATGCGATGGTCAGGCTGACGAAGGGCGCGGATATTGTATATCATACAGCCTGTACTGCGTATGAGGGACTGAGTGTATTTTCACCGCGTCTTGTGTGCAGCAATACTTATATGAATACCGTATCAGTCGCTACAGCAGCGATTGCAAACGGGGTGAAAAGGTTTGTATACTGTTCCAGCATGGCGCGGTATGGGGAACAGGAAACCGTGCCGTTTACAGAAGATATGCAATGCAGGCCTCAGGACCCGTATGGAATTTCTAAATATTCGGCTGAACAGGCATTGAAATGCCTGTGTGATGTTCATGGGATGGAGCTTGTGATTGCTGTGCCGCACAATATTATAGGACCAAGGCAGAAGTATGATGATCCGTACCGGAATGTAGCATCTATTATGATTAATTTGATGCTGAGAGGGCGTCAGCCAATCATTTATGGCGACGGAGAGCAGAAGAGATGTTTTTCATTTGTGCAGGATGATGTGTACTGCCTTGAGAAACTGGCGTTTCAGGAAAATGCAGTGGGAGAAGTAATAAATATTGGCCCGGATGAAGAATTTGTAACAATCAATGAATTGGCAGAAACGACAGCTAAAATTCTGGATTTTGATTTAAATCCGGTTTATGTGCCGGACAGGCCGCAGGAAGTCAGGTTTGCCACCTGTTCGGCTGATAAAGCAAGAAGGCTGCTGGGTTATCAGACAAAATATACGCTTGAGCAAGGGCTGAGAGAAATGGCAGACTATATCAGACAGAAGGGATTAAAGAAATTCCGGTATCATCTTCCGATTGAAATTGTCAGTGATAAGACACCAAAAACATGGAAAGACAGACTGTTTTAAGTCTGTCATCCTGAATTTAATAAGAAAGGCGCAGAGATTAAGCGGCATGGAAAAAATGAGCATCATGAATCAGAATAAACTTCAGTGTGGAATTGTGATACTAAATTACAATGACTATGAAACAACCAGTTATCTTTTGGAAATGATTCAGAATTATCACTGCCTGAAACATATTGCTGTAGTAGATAATCATTCAACTGACGGGTCTTATGAAAAACTGCAGAAATACCAAAACGAAAAAATAAAAATTATTCGAGCTGCTGAAAACGGAGGTTATTCAAAAGGGAATAATATTGGTATCCGATATCTGCTGAAACATACGAAAGATGATATTATCTGCATTGCCAATTCAGATGTAGAATTTGATGAAACATTTGTAGAAAGAATTTTGTGGCAGTTTGAAAAAAGGCCTTCTTATGCAGTCATAACAGGACTGCAGGTTACGCCTCAGGGGGAAATTGCTGCGCATCCTTTTTGGGAAGAATATACAGCTGCAGGCTGGATTTACGCGAAATTAGCAGAACTTAGAATTTATGCGGGGTCTGTAAAACATAAGAAAACAGTTTCTTATGCTGCTGATAAATTAAGCAGCGGCAGAAAGTTTTTCCGCACAGGGACTGTGGAGGGAAGTTTATTTTTTATAAGAAAGGATGATTTTGTCAAAGCAGGCTTGTTTGATGAGGGAGTCTGGATTTACTGCGAAGAGGATATACTTTCTAAGAAATTAAGCCGTGCCGGCAGGAAAACAGGCGTGGATGCTTCTGTAAAATATATACATTATGGAGCAAAGACTACGGACAAAGTGTTTGGCAGCATGACGAAAATTAATCATGTCTTTCGTTCATCTGTGTATTATTTTAACCATTATCTGTCAGATAAACCTTTGCTGCAGGGGTTTCATTTGGTTTTATGCTGTATGATATGGCTGAAGGATACGGGAAACAGGTATTTTAGAAAGAGTAAAAGGGAATATGGGTACATTAAAAAAGGTTTATCTGGTAACGTGGAGTGAAAGCGGCAATTATGGTACTGTGCTACAGTGCTTTGCGCTGATGCATAAAATCCGGAAGATGAATTATGATGTTATGATATTAAATCCTTTTCAGGTAAACAGAAAACTAAAAAGCAGGATCAAAGCAGCTGCACATTATATGAAAATATATGATTTATACCATGCTGTGAAATTATTTCGTGAAATTCAGGATATTGGAAAATTTAGAAAGTTATATCAATTTGAAAAGAAATATTTTAAAGAAAGGAATATCTATACTAGAAAACAGTATGAGCATCTGCTGAAGGAGAATGCTGTTTTTTGTACTGGAAGCGACCAGATTTGGAATACCTATTACAGCTATTCTGATTTTTATTTTCTGTCTTTTGCCGGCAGCTGCCGGCGGGCAGCATATAGTTCAAGCATTGGTACAAATAAGATTCACCCAAAAGCTTTGCATCGTGTGAGAAAGCATCTTTCAAAATTTAATTATATAGGAGTCAGGGAAGAGGAAACGGTATCAGTTTTAAAGAAATTATTAAACCGGCAGGATATTGTTCATGTTCTTGACCCTGTGCTTCTGCTGTCAGATAGTGAATGGAATCAGATACTTTCGGATGTTTTAATAGAAGTGAATCTGCCAGACAGGTATATCATTTGTTATTTTGTCGGAAACAGCCCGGACTATAAGAAACAGCTGGCAAAAATAAGCAGGCTTCTTGGAATAAAAAATATTGTAGAAATTGTATCGGCAGAATATCCTGGGTTTTCTGCTGGAGGTAATTTGAGGTATCGTTCATGCGGGCCGGAAGAATTTGTTTATCTGATATCGCATGCAGCTTTTGTGTGTACGGATTCTTTTCATGCAACTGCTTTTTCAATCTTATATAAGAAACAATTTGTTACATTGAAGAGATTTCGTGATAATGATAAGATGTCTCAGAATGTACGTATCTACAGTCTGCTTAGACGATATCATTTGGAAGAGCATATCTATTCAGAGTCTTCTTTGGAATGGATGAATGATATTGACTATGATACTGTTTATGCAAAGCTGGAACAGGACAGGAAATTTAGCCTGGATTTTTTGAGAAAAGCTTTGGGAGAATCATTGCATGAGGAATAAAAATTATTATGTCGAATCTTTTGTCTGGAGTACACTGGCGAAAGCAGCGGCTGCTTTGCTGGGGTTTCTTACAATTCCGCTTCTTCTGGGACTGTGGGGGAAAGCAGAATATGGTATTTTGTCGATTGCTGTATCGTGTAATGGTTATATTCAGCTGCTTGATATGGGGATGAATACAGGGTCGGTCAGATATCTGTCTCAATGGAAGCAGGAGGGGAAAAATGATTTAATTCATAATGTAGTACACTCAAACAATGTTTTTTATGGGATTGTTGCTATTCTTAATATTATGATATTGCTTTCTCTTGCAGTATTTGGTGAAAATCTGTTTCAGATAAGTCATGAACAGTTTCAGACGCTCAGGCTGTGCCTTTACATTATCTGTCTTTTTTCGATACCTGCCTGGGTTACTTCATCTTACAGCCAGCTGCTTATTTCAAATATGGAGATGGCCTATACTCAGAAATGCTGGTTAGCGGTTTATATACTCAGAAGTCTTTTGATTGGTATTACAGTATACTTTCAATTATCTCTTCCTGTTTATTATTTCTTATTTTCAATGATAACAGCAGGACTGCTTTGGCCGTACATGTATCACTGTAAGAAAAATTCATATATTGATGGTTTCAGGTTTTATTTTAACTGGAATGATTTTAAAATAGTTTTTACTTACAGTCTTTCAGTTTTTCTGCTTTCACTTTTTCAGTCACTGGCAGCTCAGTCAAGACCAGTGATACTGAGTATATTTGCATTTGATGTTGCCGAGACAGTTGCAGAATACAAAATCATAGAGTCAGTACCGAATTTTATCATAAGTGCGGGTCTGGCTCTGACTGGAATCTGTCTGCCTCAGACTTCAAAATTAATCGCAGAAAATGATTTAAAATCGATTAAAAGCTTTGCGTATAAAGGTACCAGGACGACAGCGATTTTATCAAATATACTGTGTGTTCCTTTTATCATAAATGCAGAAAGTGTGCTTACTGCATATGTTGGAGATGAATATAAGAATCTGTCAGTATGGATGGCTGTGTGGTGTCTGACTGCATTAATTCAGATTCATACCACACCGGGAAATTCACTGGTTCTGGCTTATGGAAAAACAAGAGAACTTGTATCAGTGACAGCTTTTTCCTGTATGATTTCTATCGTTATTAATATCAGACTGGCAGGGAAATTAGGAACAGGATCAGCGGTTATGAGTTATTTTATATATGTGCTGATTGTGATAGGAGCTTATTATATCTATTATTATAAAAGAGTGCTGGCATTAAGCAGACGTAAAATGCTGTCAGCGTTTAGCAAGCCAACAGTATTGGCGTTTCTTACGGCTTTTCCGTTTTTTGTTCTTCATGAAACATTATTTGATTTTATTGAGAATGAAAGACTAGCGCATATTTTAACATTTGGAGTTAAAACGGTGCTATGGCTGTTTTTGTATTTGTCAGCTTTGATAATATTTCGTTTTGTGAAAATAAAGGATAGAAGGGTAATTATTTTATAATGGAAATATGTGAATATAACAGCTGTACAGGCTGTGCAGCATGTGCAGCTGTCTGTCCGCAGCATTGTATTATTATGAAAGAAGATGATTTTGGGGAATTACATCCAGTAATACAGAAAGAAAAATGCATTGGATGCTCTTTGTGTTTTAAGGTCTGTCACAATCATCATGAATTTTGTTATGATTATCCAAAAAAATGTTATGCAGCGTGGATGAAAAATAAGGAAAAAAGATGCCGATGTGCCTCTGGCGGAGCAGCTTCCATTGTTTCAGAATATTTCATAAAATATAAAAAGGGCATTGTATTTGGCACGGCATATGATGAAAAACTCATGCCTTATACAACATGTACACATACAGTTGAAGGACTGGAAAAATTTAAAGGTTCAAAATATGTGCAGAGTATGATTACGGATGCGGCCTGGAAAAAAATGAAAGAATATATTAAAAAAGGCCGCTATGTATTGTATATTGGCACGCCGTGTCAGATTGCTGCGGCAAAAGCATACATGAAAAAGGATTACGATAATTTTTATACTATGGATTTAATATGCCATGGAGCAGTACCTGTTAAATATTTCAGGGAGGAGATTCGGTACCTTATTAATAAATACAGACTTTCTGATATCATAGATGTCCGCTTCCGGGGAAATGATAACAATAATTTTAAAATGAGTCTATGGGATAATAATTATGTTATGAGTATGTGGTCACGAATAAGGGGGGGGGTAAAAGCTATCAGAGTTTATCGGGGAAGTAATACCAGGGATTATTATTTGAGCGGATTTTTAATGGGAATCACTTTAAGAGAGAGCTGTTATTCGTGCAGATATGCGCGCCCGGACAGGATTTCCGATATTACAGTGGGAGATTTTATAGGTCTTGGGGAACAGGAACCATTTATATACAGAGAAAATAATGTATCCGTTGTCATGGTTAACAGTAAAAAAGGCGAAGATTTATATGCAGATATCATAGAAAAGATGCCGGATTATGAGAATATTTTAAGAAATTATGAAGAAAGGCTAAATTATGGCCCGTCTTTAAAATATCCTTTTCCAAGGAGTCCGCTTAACAGTGTATTTAGAGATCATTATCTGAAATATGGTTTTGTGAAAGCAATTCGGGTGACTTTGAGAAAGGAAATGCGCAAAAGAAAAATTCGAAATATATTCAGTATTGGTACTTATATTTATCGGGTTCCTAGAAAAATATACAGGATACTTGCAGCCAGGCTGATTAAAAATAATGTGTAATGAAAGATGTACAATGTTACCCTGGGCAGACAGGGCAGATTATGTTCTGACCGCTTTTCTGTAAGCACTCGGCGTCTGCCCGTATTTCTTCTTAAAACACCGGTTAAAATAAGACAGATTCTCAAACCCAGCCTCCTGCGACACCGACAGAACCGTAGAATCCGAAGCCAGCAGCAGCTTTGCCGCCATTGTCAGCCGGTAATCATTCAAATAATCGATAAAAGACATCCCCATTGCATTCTTAAAATACTTCATAAAATGCGACTGGCTGTAATCGCAGCAGGAGGCCATATCCTGTATGGTAATACGCTCCTGAAAATGATTTTCCACATATTTCAGAATCATTTTCAGCTTTTCCAAAGAAGGCAGCGGCATTTTAGAAGAAGCTTTGATATTCCAGTCTGAAAATAATTCATAAAAAAGCGCAAACAAATACCCTTTAATTGCGAGCTGCGCGGCATGGGGCAGAGGGGAGGTCCGGCAGATGCTGTCTGCCTGGTCAATCCAGTATGAGATTTTTGCGTATTTTTTATCATCCGGCGTATAGATATTTTTTTCCAGTGCATGTGACTGTTTTAACGGCGCAAAAAAATCAGTCGTGCAGATATCCCGGTTTTTAGATTCAAGCATGCTTAAGTCAAACAGGATATTTTCGTATTCCATGCGGACGGACGGATACTGTGAAATGCCGTGAAGCTGGCCGGGAGCGGCAAAAATAATATCGCCCTCCTGTACAGGGGAGGATGATAAATCTAAAGAAACATATCCGCGGCCTTTTTTAATATAAATAATCTCCATTTCTTCATGCCAGTGCAGCGGGACAGATAAAAAGTCCTGCGGAATGCAGCATAAATAGGTATTGTACGGGAATGAGGTATCAAAATGGTTCTTTTTTTCCTGATAGTTTTCGTATTTTTGAATATCCATGGCGCAGCGGCTCCCTGTCATGATGAAAGTCTGTTATTTGATAGAATTGTACCACATCATCATAGAATACTGCAAGAATAATAACCATAATTTAACATATAATACACACATCGGCAGAACAAATGCCAGAAGAACCTGTAAGCAGTTTCAGAAAAATACTGCATGACTGCAAAAGCATGACTATGAAAACATGGCATGAAAGCATGATTATGAAAAAAATTTGGGAGGAATTTACCATGACAGCAAATGAATATGTAAAATCACGCTTTGGACGTTTTATGGACGAATGCACGTATGAAGAAATTTATACCGCTCTGTTAGAGTATGTAAAGGAGAAGACAAAGGAGAAGGAAAGCAGCCAGGGAAAGAAGAAGCTTTATTATATTTCAGCCGAATTCTTAATCGGAAAGCTGTTATCCAACAACCTGATTAATCTGGGCCTTTACGACGAAGTAAAAGAAGAGCTGGAAAAATGCGGAAAGTCCATCGCACAGCTGGAAGAAATGGAATTAGAGCCGTCGCTTGGCAACGGCGGGCTTGGAAGACTGGCAGCCTGCTTTTTGGATTCCATTGCGACGCTTGGGTTAAACGGCGACGGCGTGGGATTAAATTATCATTTCGGCCTGTTCCGCCAGGTATTTGAAAACAACCTGCAGAAAGAAGAGCCGAATCCATGGATTACGCCGCAGTCATGGCTGACAAGAACAGACAAAACGTACCGGATTCATTTCGGCGGCTTTACCGTGCAGTCGAGAATGTACGATATCGATGTAGCGGGCTATGAAAACCGCACGACAAAGCTGCATTTATTTGATGTAGAATCACTGGATGAATCCCTGGTTCACGACGGCATTCATTTTGATAAATCGCAGTTTGCTAAAAACCTGACCCTGTTCCTGTACCCGGATGACAGCGATGAAAGCGGGCGGCTGTTAAGGGTTTACCAGCAGTATTTTATGGTATCGAATGCGGCAAGGCTGATTTTGGACGAGTGTGCGCAGAAGGGCTCGAATATGTACGACCTTGCGGATTATGCTGTGATTCAGATTAATGATACGCACCCGACCATGGTGATTCCTGAATTAATCCGTCTGTTAATGGAAAAGGGCCTGACGATGGATGAAGCGATAAACGTTGTTTCGAAAACATGCGCTTATACAAACCATACCATTCTGGCAGAAGCGCTGGAAAAATGGCCGATGCACTTTATGCAGCAGGCTGTGCCGCATCTGGTGCCGATTATTTATGAGCTGAATAACCGCGTAAATAAAAAATACAATGACCCGTCCGTTTCGATTATTAACGGCGATAACTGTGTATGCATGGCGCATATCGATATCCACTACGGCATCAGCGTCAACGGCGTGGCAGCGCTGCATACCGAGATTTTAAAAGAAAGCGAGCTGAACAATTTTTACAGGCTCTATCCTGAAAAATTCAATAACAAGACAAACGGCATTACCTTCCGCCGCTGGCTGTTATACTGCAATCCGCAGCTGACTTCGTTTATCGAAGGACTCATCGGCCCGGGCTTTAAGAAAGATGCCATGGAATTAGAAAAGCTGTCCGCTTATGTGAATGACGATGCCGTATTAGAGCAGCTTTTAAATATCAAAGATGCCAGAAAAGTGATTCTGCGCGACTTTTTAAAGCATACGCAGAATATTGAGATTGACGCAGATTCGGTATTCGATATCCAGATTAAACGTCTGCATGAGTACAAACGCCAGCAGATGAACGCGCTTTATGTCATCCACAAATATTTTGAAATCAAATCCGGCAAAAAGCCAGTGCGTCCGGTTACGGTATTTTTCGGTGCAAAAGCGGCTCCGGCTTATATTATTGCAAAAGATATCATTCACCTGATTTTATGCCTGTCGCAGATTATTAACAATGACCCGGAGGTAAGCCCGTACCTGAAAGTGGTGATGGTGGAAAACTACAATGTCACGCTGGCAGAAAAATTAATTCCGGCCTGTGATATTTCCGAGCAGATTTCGTTAGCTTCCAAAGAGGCTTCCGGTACAAGCAACATGAAATTTATGTTAAACGGCGCTGTGACACTTGGGACAAGGGACGGCGCAAATGTGGAAATCGCCGACCTGGTCGGAGAAGAAAATATCTTCACATTCGGAGAGTCCAGCCAGACTGTCATTGACCGCTATGCAAGGGCTGATTATGTATCGCGCGCTTACTACGAAGAGGATGAGGATATTAAGAGGGCTGTGGACTTTATTGTCAGCGATGAAATGATGGCTGCAGGCTGCAGGGAAAATCTGGAAAGGCTTTACAATGAGCTGCTGAATAAGGACTGGTTTATGACGTTCCCGGATTTCCAGGATTATGTTAAGACGAAGGATAAAATGTTAGAAGCGTATGAAGAACGCAGGGCCTGGGCAAAGATGATGCTTGTAAATATCAGCAAGGCAGGCTTCTTCTCCGCAGACAGGACGATTCAGCAGTATAATGATGAAATCTGGAAGCTGGAGCAGTAAATTTTGCAGTGACATGATGAAAAAGAAAACTGGAACAGGAAATGCAGCAGTATCATAATGCAGACTGGAACAGGAATTTCAGCAGTATTATGATGCAGTCTGGAAACTGGAACAGCAGAAAGATTTGCAGAAGATTAAGTGCCGCGCAGTGATAGGTGTAAGAATCACTGCGCGGCTTTTTTGTGTCCCGGGGGATGTTTATTTTGGTATTTAATCACACGATTCAGTGAAAAAATCTCTTGCATATCTGTAAATATAAATTATAATATTGTATATATGGGAAATACTACTTAAATCGGAGATTATTTCGTGAGGGAATAAACATGTTAATGAGATTTTCAGTATCAAACTTTATGTCGTTTGGATATAAAACGGATGAACGGCAAAATCCAGTACCAGACGAATTTTATTTATATGCAGGAACATCGGAGCAGCATAAAGAAAGAGTTGTTCATTATGCAGATAGAAAAGTATTGAAATTTACTTCTGTTTATGGCGCAAATTCATCGGGAAAAACGAATTTAATCCATGCTGTTGATGCGGGAAGGCAGATACTGGTTAAGACTATGAATGGAGCAGACTGCAAAGATAAATACTGCAAAAGCAGGTTACAGAATCAAAGTATGCCTACTATGTTTGAATATGAATTTACGATAGGTTCAAGATGTTTTGCTTATGGATTTACAGTAAATCTGAATCAAAAATGTGTTTTGTCAGAGTGGCTGTATGAAATGAAAGGCAGGAAAGAATATACGGTTTACGAAAGAACTGCGGAGGATGAGCAGTATTATTTTGATGAATCCATGTTTCGAAACAGTGAAAATCTGCATCAGTTTCATTTCTTCATGAAAGATGCAAACCGTATTCACAGTTCGCTTCTTCTTTATGAAATAGCCAGAAGAAATATAGATGACAGTGAATTTGCCGTTTTTTCAGAGATTTACAGATGGTTTGAAGAAAAATTGATTGTGATTTATCCAGATACAAAAGTGGCAGCAAGCTTTATGCTTTTTGGCAGGGATAATCATAAATTAATCAATGTACTGTCGTATCTGGATACAGGCATAACTGGATATGTGATGCGAAAGATAAAGAAAGAAGCATTCAGACAATATTTCCCGGATGAATCTAAGGCGGAAGTATTTTTACAAAAACCGGAAGTGCAGGATTTACAAAATGCAAAAGGGATTTTAATTTTTGGCAGGATGCTGTTTGAGCTCGAATATAATGAACAGGGAGTTTCTGAAATTAGAAAACTGATGTTTCAGCATGGCCAGGATGAAAACAGCTATGAATTTGGTGAAGAATCAGATGGGACACAAAGACTGATTGAACTGATGGCGGTCGTATTGAATCAGGATGATGATAAAGTTTTTTTTATTGATGAACTTGATCGAAGTCTTCATCCGCAGATGACAGTTAAATTCGTGGAAACTTTTTTAAAATTTTCAGCAGATAAAACATCACAGCTTGTTATTACAACACATGAATCGAATCTGATGGATTTGAATATTCTTAGAAGAGACGAAATCTGGTTTGCAGAAAAAGCGAATGATAATACCAGTATTCTTTATACGCTAGAGAAATTTAAAATCCGATATGATAAAGTAATTTCAAAGGACTATTTATCGGGCCGGTATGGAGCTGTGCCTGTATTTAAAGATTTTGAATATACATGGGGAGGTAACGATTTTGAAAAGACTGAATCTGCGTACACCCAGGCCCTATGATTATACAGAGCAGTCTGGTTCAGTTCCGGTCAGAATTAAATTTTACTGTGTTGCAGAGGGACCTACGGAAGAATCGTATTTTTGGGGAATTAGAAATAACAGGCAGAACTTAGGGATTAAAAATGATGTATATATTGAAGTTGTACCAAAAGAAGAAGGACAGAAAACATTAAGTCATCCTATGCAGCTGCTAAAGGCATGTCTGTTTGCGATGGGGAGGGAAGATGAGAAAGGAAAAGAAGTGCCTCAGACGGAGTGGAGCAGACATTGCAAATGGGAATATTATGATTCCGACATTGATGTAGTGTGCATTATTTTTGACAGAGATTATAAAGAACTGGAAAAATATCTGGATGAAATTTTTCGGCTGTGCCAGAAACACGGTATCAGAATTGTACTTTCGAATCCTAATTTTGAACTATGGCTTTTGCTGCATTTCCCTGGTGTACAGCAGTATGAACCGGATATGCTGCTTAAAAATAAGAAAAATCTGAGGCATCAGTTATTTGAGGATGCTTCCGTACATAAAAAATATTTGGAAATACTTATATCTAAGAATGCGGAAGGATATACAAAAGGCAGCAGACTGAGATTTGAAAGGTTCTGTCCGAATGTAAATCTCGCTATTGAGCAGGCTGGATTATTTTGTGAGGATGCCAGGCAGATTTGCCATGAGTTAGGGACATCTGCCGGCAGACTGATTCAGGATATGCGGTGTCATGAAAGCCAGGAAACGGTTCAGTATACTGACAAGCAATAAGAAGATGTCCTTACTGCCTGCCAGTATAAATTCTTATAAATTAGCAAGCGAATCCTGTGAAATCGTATGAATCCCTTTTCTGCTTAATATTTCAACAGCCTTCTCGTTATTTTCCACCCTCAGCACCATATAAGCGGTCGCCTGTCTGCGGGTCAGAAAGGCGTACATATATTCCAGGTTTACGCCGCCGTCCCCGAGCAGCTTTAAAATGCGAAACAGGCTGCCCGGCTCATCCGGCATTTCTACTGCCAGCACAGGTGTAATGGAAGCCACATATCCGGCCTCTTTTAAAATGCAGGATGTTTTATAAGCATCATCCACAATCATGCGCACAATGCCAAAATCCTGGGCTTCCGCAATGGATAACGCCCGCATGTCAATCTGGTTTTCATGCAGGTATTCGGTAAGCTCAGCCAGTTTTCCGGCCTTATTTTCCACAAATACAGAAATCTGTTTTACTGTCATAATCCCCCTCCTTCGGCTAACCTTTGTATAAATTCCGCTGGTCGATGACGCGGACAGCTTTGCCTTCGCTGCGCGTAATGGTCTTTGGATTTACAAGTCTGACCTGGACATAAATGCCAAGCATCGCTTTTAACGCATTGACCAGTTTCTTTTCTCTTTCGGCCACAATACCGGCATTATCCGAGAACATTTCCTGGGTCATTTCAACCTGGACTTCAATCGTGTCGCTGTTATTCTTACGGCCCACAAGAATCTGGTAATTTGCCGGATAGCCCTGATTTAACAGAACGGTTTCAATCTGGGACGGGAATACATTTACGCCTTTGACAATGAGCATATCGTCGCTGCGGCCTAATGGCTTGGTCATCTTGACATGAGTACGCCCGCAGGAGCATTTTTCATGGCTTAAGATACAGATATCTCTGGTACGGTAACGAAGCAGCGGAAATGCTTCTTTGGTAATGCTTGTAAATACCAGCTCGCCTTTTTCACCGTCAGGAAGCACTTCTCCGGTTTTCGGATTAATTACTTCTGCAATAAAGTGGTCTTCGTTGATGTGCATTCCGGTCTGCTGTGAGCATTCAAACGAAACGCCCGGCCCGGAGATTTCCGTCAGTCCGTAAATATCAAAAGCTTTAATGCCCAGCTTTTCTTCGATATCGTGGCGCATTTCCTCTGTCCATGCCTCAGCGCCGAAAATGCCTGCTTTTAACCGAATCTGGTCCTGCAAGCCTCTCTCCCAGATGGATTCTGCAAGATAGGCGGCATAGGAAGGCGTACAGCATAAGATGGTGGAGCCTAAATCACACATAAACTGAATCTGGCGGTCGGTATTTCCCGAAGACATCGGAAGCGTCAGGGAGCCGATTTTGTGAGAGCCGCCGTTTAAGCCCGGCCCGCCTGTAAATAAGCCGTAGCCGTAGCAGACATGCACGACGTCGTCTTTCGTGCCTCCGGCGGCGGCAATGGCTCTCGCACAGCATTCTTCCCACAAATCCAGGTCGTGCTGGGTATAAAAGGCTACAACTCTGCGTCCTGTGGTGCCGCTGGTAGACTGGATTCTGACACAGTCAGAAAGCGGAGCGGCTAAAAGCCCGTACGGATATGCATCGCGCAGGTCGTCTTTTGTTAAGAACGGCAGCTTATGTAAGTCGTCCACAGACTGAATATCCTGCGGCTTTATGCCGGCTTCGTCCATTTTTTTTCTGTAAAATGCTACATTTTCATAAACCCGTTTCACTGTGTTTGCCAGTCTCTCATCCTGCCAGGCGCGTATCTGGTCCCGGGAGGCACATTCGATTTCCGGCTGATAGTAGTGTTCCATAGCTGATTTTCCTTTCTGTAGTTAATATTCTAAATTATAGCATATTTTCTTTGGGGTGTACAAGAAAAAAATCGGGGAGGGCGCGGAGTGAAGAGTTCTGGGACGGACTGTAACGAATGTAAACAGGGGGTGGAGGAGGTGGTACATTGTGGCCCCTCGGACGCCGGGTGACGGGAAGATGCACCGGCTTCCTGGGACGGCTCCGGAATGTTAAGAATCCCTAAGCATTCTGCATTTACGCTGTGGTACCGGACGGGACGCGGCACCTATTCGCCCTGGCCCTCTGCCAGCAGCTA
>CANDJC010000072.1 GCA_947384955.1 uncultured Eubacterium sp.
AGCTTTTTTCCAGAGTCACATAAGAAGGAAAACATTTCCCCGCCCGGCTGGTTTTTGAATGAATTTACGTTTTAATTCCAGCTGTGAGGTGTTCTTTTCAATAAAATGCCGGCTGCTTTGAATTTTGATTTCGATTCACTCCAGAAAAGTAATACACTGCTTTAGGTATCAGGTAAAATTGATACGACAGAACGAAATGTACTTGAAACTTATTTTTAAGCTGAAAAGCATAAATTAACTGCCATGATAAAATTCTGACAATACAAATTCAGCCAGTGCCAGTCGGACAGAGAACGGTTTCCTTTGGAAACTTTTTAATGGCTCTGAAAAAACAGGAAGCTTTTAATTTTCTGCTCTACATCAGCATTTGAGGACTTTTTTTAAGCTGACAAAGCATAAAATAACCGCCATGATGTAAATTCTGCTGTTGTATATACAGAAAGTACCAGCCGGACAGATAAATGTTTCCTTTGAATGCTTTTTAATTACTCTGGAAAAAGCAAGAGGTTCCTGGTTTTCTACACAATATTCAGGATTTTAAGACACTTCTTTAAAGCTGGTTAAGCATAAAATATCAGTCCTGGTACAAATCTGTCAGCGCAGTTTCAGCTAAATTCAGCCATCTGGAGAAATTTCTTTCTCAAAATGTTTTTAATAACTCTGGAAAAAGCGGACAGCTCTTGGTTTTCTGCACAGTATCCAGGATTTAAAACACTTCTCTAAAACCGGTTAAGCATAAATATCAGTCCTGGTACAAATCTGTCAGCGCAGTTTCAGCTAAATTCAGCCATCTGGAGAAATTTCTTTCTCAAAATGTTTTTAATGGCTCTGGAAAAGCAGACAGTTCTTAGTTTTCTGCCCAATTTCCAGAATTTTGAGACGCTTCTCACCAGTTTACAAATTTTTGATTTAATACAAAAAACAGATTAAAAAGAAGCGAATATATACAAGATACAGTATTGATTATTACAAAATATATCAAAATCCCAAAAGCTGTAAACTGGTGGACGCTTCTTTTAAACTGACAAAATGTAAAATAACTGCCCCAATGTAAATTTTGCCGATGTAAATTCAGCCAGTACCAGCTGGACGGAGAAATGTTTTCCTTTGGATGTGACTCTGGAAAAAAGCTGGAAGTTCTTAGTTTTCTGCTCTATACCCAGGATTTGGGGCACACAGTTTTTCTCCTTATAAAATCCGGAAGCCCCAAAAGGCGCCTGACAGAGCCACTGCCTAAATCCAGACAGTAACGCCAGGGAATCAGGCGCCGGTCCGTCCGCAGTCACAGCCCTACCGCAGAAAACTTAGAACTTCCTGCTTTTTGGAAGCGGAACATCCGAAGGAAAACATTTCTCCGTCCAGCGTCCCGAAAGCAGTATCAGGCACCGTTCCGTAATCTGCCACAGCCTGAATGCAAAAAATTTAGAACTTCCTGATAACAGTTCACATCACTTTTATCTGCCCCATCAGCATAACCTGATACGAACAGATTTTCTGAATACACGTTTGCATTTTATTCAATGATATGTTACAATAGAAAAAATACAGCATCCGCTGTTGCAAACCACTCAGATATTTACAGGAGGTATTTTCATGGCATACGGAAAAATCACAGCAAAGCAAAGAGAAATTTTAGAATATATTAAAAATGAAATATTAAACAAAGGCTATCCGCCAGCAGTACGTGAAATATGCGAAGCCGTTCACTTAAAGTCAACCTCTTCCGTTCACGCTCATCTGGAATCGCTGGAAAAAAACGGATACATCCGAAGGGACCCCACTAAGCCAAGGGCTATTGAGATTATGGATGAGAATTTTAATCTTACAAGACGGGAAGTTGTGAATGTGCCTGTAATTGGCCGGGTGGCTGCCGGACAGCCTGTTCTTGCTGTTGAAAATATAGAATCCTATTTTCCGATTCCCGCTGAAATGATGCCGAATCATGAATCATTTATGCTGACTGTAAAAGGCGACAGCATGATAAATGCCGGTATTTTTGACGGCGATAAAGTGCTGGTACAAAAGCAGCCTTCTGCTGAAAACGGGGAAATCGTGGTAGCTCTGATTGATGATTCAGCCACTGTCAAGACTTTTTACCAGGAAGCAGACCATATCCGCCTGCAGCCGGAAAATGATGCATTTGAGCCGATTATCGTATCTGAATGTACGATTCTCGGGAAAGTGTTCGGCGTATTCCGCCTGTTTGCCTGAGCAATTCTGTGCCTTGCACTGACGCTGAACAGTCAGTGCAAAACGACAGCTTGTTTAGAAATAAAATGCTTTGTCAGATACAGCGGTTTGTCAGATTACGTTCAGGAATCCAAATCTGACAAATCCATAAATTTTCCGTCGCCCCAGATGCGTTCCAAATCGTAGAACAGACGGTCTTCTTTTGAAAATACATGAACAATAATGTCGCCATAATCCATTAATACCCAGCTGGAATTATGATTTCCTTCTACCTGCTTTACATGCACATCTGCTTTGTACAGCTCTTCTTCTACCGCGTCGCACATCGCTTCAATCTGCTTCTGATTCGAGCCGTCGGCTATAATAAAGTAATCTGCCAGCACGGAGATACCGCTGATATCAATGATACGGATATCGGAAGCTTTTTTATCTGCCAGTGCCTTGTACGCAGTTTTTGCCATTTCTTTGCTTGTCATACAGTTAAATTCCTCCTGTTTTTATAATATTCATACGTTATCTCTGTCGCAGGGTCGATTCTGCCTGATTTTTCGTTCAGATAATTCAGCGTATCATAGAGAATCTTTTCTACGGTATGCTCTAAGTTCTGGAATGCCATTTCACGAACCTGGGACAGATTCTGCGCTTTATCACGCCCCGGTTCGATATAATCCGCTATAAACAGAATCATGTCCAGCGTGCTCATTGCCGGTGTTCCTGTTGTGTGAACCGCAATGGCATGCAGGATTTCTTCGTCATCCACATCATATTTTTTCTTCGCAATCACGGCGCCTGCTTTTGCATGCAGCAGAAACGGATTTTCACGTTCAATATCTGTAACTTCAATATGATGTTTTTCACAAAGCTCTATTTTTTTTTCATGCGGAATATTTTTGGCACAGTCATGAAGAAGTCCTGCCAGCATAGCCTTATCCATATCATAATGATAGGCCATCGCAAGGGACGCTGCTGTATACATAACCCCCAGTGTATGCCGATAACGGTCTTTGTCAATATAATGTTTGAGTTTTTTCCGGTATTTTTCTAAATCCTTCATCTTCATCCACCTTAAAGTATTTTATAAAGTACCTTATTCTGCCTCGATTTTCCCATAGTATTAACAGCTCCCACAGCCCCCTGAAATACTGTATTTACAGATAAATAGAATTTTCTTTTATATACTGCCTGACTGCCTCTGGTACAAGATAACGGATAGAATAATGGCTCGTAACACGCGTCCGGATGATATTCGAGGACACCGAAAAGCTGGGTGTATTGATAAAACCGATTCTTGTACCATATTTCTGCCACAGCTGTTCGCGTATGGGCAGCAGCTCTTCTATATTCAGCCCGTCGCGGACTGCCGCTAACAGAATACTGCTGCGGCTGATTTCCTGCGGACAGCGCCATGTGTCAAAATAAGCAAGGGAATCCGCGCCCATAATAAAATACAGCTCATCATCCGCGTAAAGCTCTTTCATTGCGCGGATTGTGAGATACGTATAGGAAATGCCCTCTTTTGAAATCTCATAATCGGAACTGGAAAAATGCGGATTATCCGCGATTGCAAGCCGTATCATGTCCATGCGCTTTTGTGCATCCAGAATCTGGCTGGAATCCTTGTGCGGTGAATTTCCAGCCGGCATGAATATCACTTCGCTAAGCTGAAACTGTTCGAAAGCATTTTCTGCAATGAGCAGATGACCGTAATGTATCGGATTAAACGTACCGCCCATCAGGCCGATTTTCCTTTTTGGGATTTTGTTTTTCTTATCCATCCGCTTCATCCGGCCTGTCAGGACTCTGGCGTCTTTGCGGCCGGCAGTTCAATTTTCGGATTTTTTTTGGATGCCCGGTACAGGATAAATTTCTTGCCGATTACCTGTACAACAGCTGAATGGGTGCGGTCTGCTACCGTATCCGCTAATTCTTTCGGATTATCAAAACAATTCTTCAGTACGGAAATTTTAACGAGCTCCCGCTTTTCTAAAGCATCACTGACAGCTTCTGTCAAAGAAGGTGTCAGGCTGGATTTTCCAATCTGAAATATAGGTTCGATTTCTCCGGAAAGACTTCTTAAATAAGCTCTCTGCTTGCTTGTCAAATCCATATTTTAATTCCTTTCCTGTTAAATCCTATTTATAATATTCAAATTCAAGCGCATACATGCGGACGGTATCGCCTTCTTTAATCCCCTGCTTTTCCAGTTCGGCTAAGATGCCCTGGTCTTTTAAAAACTTCTGGAAGAATAAAAATCCGCGCTCTGCCTCGAGATTCGTATAGCCGAGCATTTTTTCTATCATCGGGCCTTCTATCACATATGCGCCGTCTTCCGGGCTGATTTCAACAGTATACGCTTGCTTTTTCTCCTGCTTTACGGAAGGGTCATACTCAGGTTCATAAACGACCGGTTCTTCCTGAATTTCATCTAACAGTTTTTTAACCGCATAAAGCAGCTCCTTTAAGCCCTTGCCGCTGACTGCGGAAATCGGATACACTTTGGTTCCAAGAGGTTCAAACTCATCTTTCAAAAGCTGGATTACATCGCTTTCGCCTTCATACAGGACATCGATTTTATTTGCCGCAATCACCTGAGGCTTTTGTAACAGCCTGGGATTATAAGACTCTAATTCCTGATTAATAGCATGAATATCTGCAATCGGGTCGCGTCCTTCCACGGATGCCGCATCTACAATATGAATAATGACCCTGGTCCGTTCAATATGCCTTAAAAATTCATGTCCGAGTCCGATGCCCTGGGAAGCGCCTTCGATGAGTCCCGGAATATCTGCAATGACAAAACCTTCTCCATTTTCAAAATCTACCACTCCGAGATTCGGCTGCAGCGTTGTAAAATGATAATTTGCAATTTTCGGCTGGGCGTTTGTAACACGCGATAACAGCGTAGACTTTCCGACATTCGGGAAACCGACCAGTCCGACATCGGCAATCACTTTTAACTCCAGTTTCACTTCCAGTTCGACCGCTTCCTGTCCCGGCTGGGCATATTTCGGCGCCTGCATCGTGGAAGTTGCAAAATTCTGGTTTCCAAGACCGCCGCGTCCGCCGTGCAAAACTACCTGCCGCACATTGTTTCCTGACATATCGGCAATAATTTTATCGGTTTCGGCATCTTTGATTATAGTGCCAGGCGGGACTTTTAAAATCAGGTCGCTGCCCTTTTTTCCATGGCAGTTTCGCTTATTTCCATCCTCTCCGGCCTGTGCTGCAAATTTTCTTTTGTAACGGTAATCAGCCAGTGTATTCATTCCTTCATCTGCTACAAAGACGACGTCGCCGCCTTTTCCTCCGTCACCGCCGTCCGGACCGCCGTTCGGCACATATTTCTCCCGGCGGAAGCTGACATGACCGTTACCGCCTCTGCCTGATTTTATAATAATTTTTGCACTGTCGGCAAACATACTGCAATCTCCTAACTTATAGAAAACAAATACCGCTGCCTATTTTTTCAGCGTCCGGGCTGCCGTGAACGATGCTGCTGCACCGCCTTTCTCGCCCTTTCAATGAAAAAATATGCAGCGGTATCTGCCTGACTGAAACGTTTCTGCATCTGCAGATTATTCGTTTACTACTGGATATACGGAAGCCTGTTTCTTATCTCTTCCTTTTCTCTCAAATCTCAGAATACCGTCTGTTAATGCGAACAGCGTATCATCGCCGCCGCGGCCCACATTATGGCCTGGGTGAATCTTTGTTCCGCGCTGTCTGTAAAGGATGTTTCCTGCTTTTACAAACTGTCCGTCGGCCCTTTTTGCACCCAGTCTCTTCGATTCTGAATCACGTCCGTTCTTTGTAGAACCAACTCCCTTTTTATGTGCAAAATACTGAAGGTTCAATTCAAACATGTTCTACACCTCCTTAAATGTCAATAAACTGTAATCAGTCCCGTACTGGTCCTGTATTTCCTGTAAACCTAAAACCATGGTGTCTAACAGCAGTCCTGCATCATGACCGCCGGGACAGTGAAAAGTGACATCAATCAGCCCGCTTTCCGCTTCCGTTTCTGAATCGAATGATTCGTCTGTAAACGCCTCGATTGCATTCAGCGTATTAATTACCAGTACGGATACTGCGGCGCATACAATGTCCTCGCCAGGCTGTGCAAACCCGGCATGTCCGATACAGTGAATCCTTTTATACTGCCCTGAATGGTTCCGGTAAACTGTAATCGCTATCATTTTCTGTCCTGCCGTATTTTAAGCATTGATTTTTTCAATCTTAACCTGTGTGAACGACTGTCTGTGACCCTGTTTTTTATGATAGCCGGTTTTTCTCTTGTACTTGTATACGATTACTTTTTTGCCGCGGCCTTCTTTTACAACAGAAGCTGTAACGGTTGCGTTTGCAACTGTCGGGCTGCCGACTGTTAATTCTCCATTGCTGACTGCTAATACCTGATCAAACGTAACGGTTGATCCTTCTTCAGCGCCAAGCTTTTCAATGGTAATGATATCGCCTTCGGATACTTTGTACTGTTTACCACCTGTTGCTATAATTGCGTACATCTGGCACCTCCTATTTATCATTACTCGCCAACTTTGGTGATGCAAAATTACATGCTTATTACCTCGTTGTGCGGCATACTCATAGAGGATAGCATATGTGGAGGGAATTCGTCAAGGGGTATTGTGTAATTTTGGTGAAAATTTACTGTTTGCGGGGATGGAGGGGATTTCTTTCGGGATGGAGGGGATTTCTTTCGGGACGCCGGGCGGAGAAATGTTTTCCTTCGGACGCATTGCAATGGCTCTGGAAAAAAGCTGGAAGTTCTAAGTTTTCTGCGTCAAAGTTTTGGCAGCGGACGGACCGGCGCCTGATGCCCTGGCTTTTTCGGCTGCGGTAAGCTGTGGCACTGGCAGGCGCCTTTTGGGGACTTCAAAGTTTTATCTAAGTCTGCGTAATGTGTCCCCAAATCCTGTGTACTGAGCAGAAAACTAAGAACTTCCGGCTTTTTTCCAGAGCCATTGCAATGCGCCCGAAGGAAAACATTTCTCCGCCCGGCTGATTTTGGCTGAAATTACATTGGCAGAGTATATGGCTGAGAAGTAAAATGATAAGGCTTAAAGGAACTTTATGTTGTATACTATGTCAATCACCAGTTTACAAATTTTGATATGATACAAGATACAGACTAATTATAGAAGCGAATTAGTATTTATCACAAGTTTACAAGTTTTCAGATTTTGATACATTTTTGGATAAACTCAAATTATATGTCGTGTATATTTTCCATAATTCGAACTATATCTTGTTTTCAAATAAAAACTTATAAACTGATGTAACCTATCATATGGTATGGAATCAAAAACTTGTAAACCGATGTATGTCAATGTATATGTGATTTTAAAAGCTGACTGGTGATAAAGAATTTAAAAGTCTATCTTGCATTATGAAGTGTCCCCCCTCTGGCGTTCCATAAAACAATGTATAACTTCCGTTTCAGTTTACATAATTTCTCTTATGGAAAACCCGTCATTTTTCTTTTGTTACAGCAGACAGCTGTTCAGCCAGCGGTTTTTTCATTTTTTTACGTGTCAGTTCTACAAGTCCCAGCTTCGTAATATCTACCAGCTTCACCGGAACCGGGTCTTCTTTTAGAAATCCGCGGAATTCGGACATGAGCGACTGGTTTAGTTTATCGTCATACAAATCAATGAAATCCACCAGAATAATACCGGAAAGATTTCTAAGCCGCAGCTGTTTTGCGATTTCCCTGGCAGCTTCCAGATTGATTTTATAATGATTTTCCTTTTTGTCTTTTTTGGCCGTATTTTTGCCGCTGTTAACATCGATAACGGTCAGCGCTTCGGTAGGCTGTATGATGATATTTGCCCCGGATTTCAGCCATACGCGCGGTTTGAGGGCGGCTTCTAACTGTCCGGCTGCATTGTAAAGGCGTGCAAGAGGCAGCAGACTGTCTTCGTAAAAGCGTATGCCGAATGGACGGTCAGTAAGGCTGTTTAAGCTCTCATATATCTGCGGGTCGTCGGTAACAGCTTCCTCCAGGCTGGATTTATCGGTGTCTGTCAGTATTTTCATATAAAACGGCCGTTCTTTTCTAAGGCAGGAATAAGCGCTGCGGGAAGGGGCATGCGTAATGAGTGAATGGTACTGCTCATACAGCTGGTCAAATTCCGCTGACAGCGCCTCTTCTGAGGCCAGTGCCGCATTGGTACGCAGAATGATTCCGAACGGCAGCTGTACACTTTGACAGACTCTTTCCCGGAGTTTCTGCGCGGTTTCCTGCAGGCGGACTCTTTCATCTGCTGGAAGTTTCGAAGAGACGCCTGTTTTTTGATTCGCGCTTGTCAGTACGAGATATTCTCCGGCAAAGCTTAAATTGGTGGTAACAACGGCATCTTTGGTCTTCATGGCTTCTTTGATTACCTGAACGGCCAGTTCATCTCCGGCGGCAAGCGGTTTTTTCGAAATTTTTTTTGTAAATACCGGATGCTTGAAATCCTCCAGGGCCAGATAGCATACCTGGCCTTTTGCAATTTCCACAAAGGCTGCATTTAAATTGGAAGAGATGCTTTTAACGCGGCCGATATAAATGTTATTTAAAATACTTTCTGTATTTTCCGGCTGTACAGATGCTTCTATCATGCGGCCGTCTTTGTATAACGCGCAGATTTGATATGTGCAGGCTTTCTCACAGCCCGGGCTTTTGATGGTTTCATGTGTGATGATTAATTTATTCATAATTTATTTAATTTCCGTTCCGGCCGCAAGCAGCGGTCTGCGTGTACCGTCCGTGTCTGTAAAATATACATCTTCTCTGTGTGCCTGTATGGCATACGGGTTAAATTCCAGTCCCATGTATTTCCAAAATGTTTCCAGTACAAGCTCCGGTTTCAGGTTATCGGTACTTCCGGTGCTGACATTCAAATAAAATGACGGACAGGCATGAAACTGAGGTTCCAGCGTTTTTTCAGGCTGCAGAACCTGAAAATCAAAAACAAGCTTTTTCAAATCCAGGACTTTTTCACTCTTTTTCGTTTTTTTCGTAACCAGTATCTGGTCCGGTTTTACAAAAAATTCCTGCAGCTTACTTTGCAGTTCCGTATAATTCTGCATACATTCCGGTATTTCATATTCTTGTTTAAACCAGATTTCATAATCAGCCGCAGATACGCAGGCCATTGCCGGTTTTGCCTTATCATCCAGCTGTACATATCCGGTCACTTTTATGCCTTGCGGCATCACCGCATTCAGGCCGTCAATGGCTTTCTGGGAAGATGAGGATGTATGCACTTCAATGTCTAAATATTCTCCGCCGCTTGTCACTCCTACGCCAAGAGGCGCTGCAAAGGACATCATCATATGCGGGCTGAATCCTTCGGTATAGCAGATATCAATGCCGCTGCGGCGGACTGCCTTCTGGAAAAAGCGCATGATATCCAGATGCCCGATAAACTTCATGGCACCGAGCTTTTGAAATTTAATTCTGATTTTCATAACAGACACCTCCCTTAAAATCCGCGGCTCCGCATCCTGAACACTGTGCACGGCAGTTTGGGGATGTCTGGGCCTTCTGCGCTTTTTTCCATTCGCGAAGCAGATATTCTTTTGATACGCCGGTATCGATAAAGTCCCATGGAAAGCGTTCCTCTTCTCCCCGCTCCTGCATGATATAACCGGTATCTATGCCTGCTTTTTCAAGTGCTCTCTGCCAGCGGGAATCATCATAAAACTCAGACCAGGCATCAAATAACGCGCCGTCTTCGTAAGCATACTGTATCGCTTTTGCCATTTTGCGGCTGCCCCGCGCTAAAAGTCCCTCCAGTACGGATACATCGGCCTCATGCCAGTTATATTTTAAGCTTTTGCGGTTTAACTGGGCCTTTACCGCATCATTTACGACTCTGGCACGCCGCAGGTATTCATCCTTGTCATACATCCGCGCCCACTGAAACGGGGTAAACGGTTTTGGAATAAAAAAGGATGTGCTGATGGTAATCTGGCACTTGCCGTTTCGTTTTTCTTTTGGTATGTCATAATAACGTACGGCAATTTTATTTGCAAGTTCTGCAATCGCCTGCATGTCTTCTTCGGTTTCTAACGGAAGCCCCAGCATAAAGTACAGCTTGACCTTCTGCCAGCCTCCTTCAAACGCAAGCCCGGCTCCGTGCAGAATGGTTTCTTCTGTAAGCCCTTTATTAATGACATCCCGCATCCGCTGCGAACCGGCTTCGGGCGCAAAGGTCAGGCTGGATTTGCGGATATCCTGCACCTTGCTCATGACATCTAAAGAAAAAGCGTCGATGCGCAGTGATGGCAGGGAAATATTCACGCCTTTATCTTTATAGTTTTCAATCAGATAAGTAACCAGTTCTTCTAACTGCGAATAATCGCTGGAGCTTAACGATGTAAGAGAGATTTCATCATAGCCTGTGTTTTTCAGCAAATCATCTGCTTCGCGTTTCAGCGTTTCTACATTTTTTTCCCGCGCAGGCTTATAAATCTGTCCGGCCTGGCAGAAGCGGCAGCCGCGGATACAGCCCCGCATAATTTCTAAAACGACACGGTCCTGTGTTACTTTGATATATGGGACTACCGGCCGGTCTGGAAACACAGCTTCTGAAAGGTCCATAACAGCCTGTTTTTGAACCGTCTTTGGTATGCCGGACTCATTGGGCAGCATTTCAGCAATTGTCCCGTCTTCCTGATAAGTAACGTCATAAAACATCGGAACATAAATGCCCGGTATGCCTGCTGCGCGTCTTAAAAATTCCCGTCTGCCGCAGCCTTCTTTTTTGCACTGCTTATATAAATCAAACAGCGGGTCATAAGAAATCTCCCCTTCCCCGATATAAATCAAATCAAAAAATTCCGCTACCGGCTCCGGGTTATATGTGCAGGGACCGCCGCCTATGACTACCGGCATGCCTTCTATACGCTCTGCAGCCGAAAACGGGATATGGGAAAGGTCTAAAATCTGCAGGATATTCGTGTAACACATCTCGTACTGAAGCGTGATTCCGATAAAGTCAAAGCAGTCAAGCGGGTCCTGGGATTCCAGTGCAAAAAGCCGGATATCCTTATCTTTCATAATCTGATGCAAATCCGGCCAGGGAGAAAAGACACGCTCACAGTATACATCACTTCTGCGGTTGAACATGTCATACAAAATTTTCATGCCAAGATGCGACATGCCGATTTCATAAACGTCTGGAAAACACATGGCGAAGCGGATATCGATGCTTTCCGTATCTTTCATTACACTGTTAACTTCCCCGCCGATGTAGCGGGCAGGCTTTTCAATTTTTAATAATATTTCATCATTTAAGGCTAGTTTTCTCATAGATTTCCTTTCGATTTGGATAGATTTCCTGGATTTTGTACTCTGTTTTCCCAATGGGATTCCATCTGGGCATTTTCGGATTCCAAAAATTTATCGCACTGATTAATCACATCCCACGGACAGTATATCTGAGTATTTCCGAACCGGTATCCGTCATACCATTCTTGAAACAGTTCATACTTATCGCTTAATTGATAATAATCCAGCAGTTCTCTTACTTCCTGGTCTGTAAATCCGAAATACTCTGCAAACCGGATATCCGAAACAGTCCGTACTTTAAAATTATTTAATCCTGTAAAAATACTTTCCTTCGCTATCTGAAGGCAGCCTGTAATCACTGCAAATTCCAGATTTTCATTTGTCTTAAGCGCCTGGCTGAACATAGAGCGGATTAAGTCAGCCATCTGCGGATAATAACCGTTTTGATAAGCCTTATCCAAAGGCACGTCGTATTCATCAATCAGTACAATCGCAGCTGTTTGAAAATGCCTGCGCAGAAGTCTTGTCAGCAGCTTCAGGCTGTTGTGAAGCTCTGCCGGTTTTTCAATACGGTTTTCTGCCAGACGCTGAAGCTTTGCCTTATCATACTGCATAACTTTGTCGCTTTCCATAAGAAAATCCAGTCTCGCCGCTTCTTCGCTGATAATCGTACAGAGAGTTTCATAAGCGGTTTGAAAATCTTCTCCTCCGGCGTCTTTCAGGCTGATGGAAACGACAGGATATTTCCCCATATGCTGCTCGCACAGTTCTTTTTCTTCTGCAATCTTTAAGCCGTCAAACAGCGAGGCATCTGTGCCCGTTTCAAAAAATGTTTTCAGCATATCGATATTCAGACTTTTTCCAAAGCGCCGCGGCCGTGTAAATAGATTTACGCTGCCCCGGGTTCTTAAAAGCTCGCTGATAAATTCGGTTTTATCGGCATAATAGAAATTTTTAGTCCGGATATTCCGAAAAAATTCTTCTCCTATTGGCAGTTTTTTTACAGGCAGCTTTTTCCCTGGCTGTTTATCCATAATTGTCACCTCTTTTCAGGTATCCTGTTCTGCTAAAACATACGATTGCTCTCTCACTTTAACCTGCATTCCCATAATTATCAGCCTGAGAATCCGGTTTTCTGGCATATTCTTCACAGCTTTTTTTAAGCCTTCGCTCCATATTTAGGAATTCATCTGTTTTCTTTATGTTCAAAAAAGCCGGATGCGCAAAGGATTCTTCCAGGCTCTGGATGATAAAACGCTTATCGCGGGGCGCCATGCTTCCTAGCGGCAGACGGTCAATCCAGGCGTCTATCAGATGAAAATATTCGTCTCCGTGCAGCTGTCTGCCCTGCGTATTTAGAAGCTTATCCACGCACTTTTCAAAACAGTGCAGCTGTTTAAGCGCCTCTGTTTCCTTCTCATTCAGCGCATAGATAACGGCACACTGGAAATAAAACTGTGCTGTGAGATTCGGATGGAGCGAATCTAAATGATACAGCTTTATCAGCCCTCTTATGCGCCGCATGCTTTCCTCACACTGTCCGATATCGTTTTGATGCAGGGAAAGGGACAGTATGGTATCTCCTGTTAAATTCAGTAAATCCAGGTATTGTTTTATCTGTACATAGTTTCTGGCTTTTTCTGTTTCTCCGGCCATCTGGTAAGCCTGTATCAGCAGCGATGACTGCTGTCCTGCAAGTCGGACGGATTCTGCCGGCGGCTCTAACTGCTGTACCGCCTCCTGCGCTTTTCCCTGTGCCAGGCACAGTCCGGCCTTTACCTCCAAAGCGTCGCTTAAGATACTGATATCGCTGCAGTTTTCCAGTATCCGGTCACACCAGCCGACGGCCTCCTGTAAAAGAAAATCCCGCTCTTTTTTTGTTTCCACAAGCATGCAGTGGTTCCAGTACAGGATGCTCAGCTGCAGCAGCATCGGATAACAGGCATAATAGCGGCGCGCAGCCGCCCTGACATGCTCCAGCGCATCTTCAAATGGAAGATTTGCAAAATCACTGGACAGCTCGGCATACTGGCGGCGGATTTGTTCTTTGGTAAGCTGTGACTTGTAGCCAATCAGCTCATCGACCGTTACATCAAAAAAAGCAGCCAGCTGTGGCAGCAGCAAAATATCGGGTGCATGAATGCCTTTTTCCCATTTCGATACCGAAGCCTTTGTTACGCCCAGAAAAACAGCCAGCTCTTCCTGCGTCAGCTTCTTTTCATGCCTGAGCCGGATAATATTATCTGACAGATTTAATTTATTCATAAAATGCTCCTCGCAAAGACAGAAGGTCATGTCTGAAAAATCCCCAAACATTCGCCTGGGGATTTTTCAGAAACTTTTTTATTCTTCTTCGGGCTCTTCAGCCATCGGCATATCATAGCCGGTTACCTGAACATCTTTGTCGCAGTACAGATTTTTCAGTTCCGTATTGGCGCTGACATCTACCGCAGTCAGATTATTTTCCTGACAGAATAAAAGAGCCAGCAGCGGATTTTCACTCGTATTTAATTCGCTAAGCTGGTTTGCTTCGCATTTCAGGCGTGTCAGCTGCGGATTGGAACTTAAGTCCAGCCCCTTCAGCTGATTATAGGAACAGTCTAATACCTTCAAGACTGGATTGCTGCCGGTATCCAAATCAGTCAGCTGATTGTGCATGCAGGTCAGTGTCAAAAGACTGGCATTCGTACTGAGGTCTAGACCGGTCAGCTGGTTTTTATGGCAGCAGAGCTTTGTCAATGCCGTATTGGCGCTGACATCCAGGTTTTTCAATTCATTTGCGTCGCACCTTAAATCGGCAAGCGCTGTATTTTCGCTGACATTTAAGCTGCTAAGCTGGTTGGACTGACAGTGCAGAACGGTTAATGCTTTGTTCTTTCGGACATTCAGGCTGGACAGCTGGTTCGCGGAGCAGTCTAATTCTTCTAAAACCGTATTTTTCTTAAGCTCCAGAGCATCGATACGGTTATCATTCACGGACAGCTTCTTTAACGCTTTGCTCTTTGACACATCCACGGATGTCAGCCTGTTTGTACTGCAGTATAAACACTCCAGCTTCGCGCTGTTTACATTCAGCGTTTTGATGCTGTTAAAAGAACAGTCCAGCTGCACCAGCGCTGTATTTTTCGATGCATCCAGCTTTGTCAGCCTGTTATAGGAACAGTCCAGATAGGAAAGCTGCACATTCAGGCTGATATTCAGGCTTTTAATTTCATTGGAAGCGCACTTTAAGGAAGCAAGCACCGCACTGTTTCCCGCATTCAGAGTCGTGAGCTGATTTGCCCCGCAGTTTAATTCCTTCAATGCGGCAGCTTTTTTAACGACCAGGCCTGTGAGCTGGTTGTTACTGCAGTCCAGTACAGCTAATGCCGTATTTTTTCGGACATTTAAATCCGTCAGGCGGTTTTTGCTGCATAACAGGGTCTCTAACGCTTTGTTCGTGCTCATATCCAGCGCGGTCAGTGCATTCGAAGAACAGTCCAGATAGGTTAAAGCCGGATTTTTGCTGACATCCAGCTTTGTAATCTGCCCTCCGCTGCAGTCCAGCGACGCTAATTTCGGCAGTCCGGCAAAGGAAAGCTCTCCTTTTAATCCGAGTCCGCGCCAGCTGATTTTCGTCAGGCGGCTTTCTTTGCCCATATCCGTCCATGTATACTCATTCGCATTATCTAAATCCGGGCTGACCAGAGCTCCCTGCGGCAGAGACTGGATAAGCTTTGTAAGAGCCTTAGCGTCCGCGGCATTTTTTTCTTTTTTCGGCTTATTCACGACCTGGACAGTACAGGAGGCTGTGTAATTTGTTCCCTGGACAGCCGCTGTAATCTGTGCTGTTCCGGCTTTTTTTGCTTTTATCATGCCGCTCTGGTTTACGGACACGCAGGCGGTATCGCCGGATGTCCAGGTAATTTTCGCGGATTCTAAATTTTCATCGGTTATCACAGCCTTCAGCTTCAGCTTTTTGCCCTTTAACAGCGTATATGTGGAATAATTTAACGTAACAGCCGGCGAAGCCGCATCAGCGAAAACCGGATATGCCGGAAAGCATATGGCAAGCAGCATTACCGCCGCCAGAAAAACAGCGGTAATGCCGGTGCGTCTGCCGCGCCTGTTTTTATATTTTCGTATTATCTCATGTTTCACACCATCCATTCATACCCTCCTGCTATTTTTGTACAAGGTTCACAATCCGTCCAGGCACATAGATTTCTTTTACAATGGTTCCCGTCAGCCTGTCAGCGACTGCCTCTTTTGCAAGAGCGATTACATCGTCTTTCGGAGCATCCTTATCTGTGCGGATTGTCGCTTTTACTTTTCCGTTAATCTGTACTGCAATCTCAACAGTAGATTCAACGGTCTTTGTTTCATCAAATTCCGGCCATTTCTGCTGGTATATATGCCCGTCATATCCCATAGTTTCCCACAGTTCTTCTGTGATATGCGGCGCAGCCGGATTTAAAAGCAGCAAAAGGGTCTGATATTCGTCTTTTGTGACGCTGTTCTTTTTATAAAAATCATTGATTAAAGCCATCATGGCAGCAATGGCTGTATTGTATTTCAGGTTTTCATAATCGCTGCTGACTTTTTTCACAGTCTGATGCATTTTGGTTTCGAGGTCCTTCGAATAACCGGATTCCTCTGTCACAAGGTCCTGCAGCTTCCATACACGCTCTAAAAATCTGCGGCATCCTTTCACCCCGTCCTCCGACCAGGATGCTGCAAGGTCAAACGCGCCGATAAACATCTCATACGTACGCAGCGTATCAGCGCCGTAATCTCTTACAATGTCATCTGGATTTACGACATTTCCCCTCGATTTTGACATCTTTTCTCCGTTTTCGCCTAAAATCATGCCGTGCGAAGTCCGTTTCTGATACGGTTCCGGGCACGGTACCTGTTTCTGGTCATAAAGGAACCTGTGCCAGAAACGGGAATACAAAAGATGCAGGGTCGTATGCTCCATGCCGCCGTTGTACCAGTCCACCGGCATCCAGTAGTTAAGCGCTTCTTTGCTGGCAAGCGCTTCTTTGTTGTGAGGATCTGTATAGCGCAGGAAATACCAGGAAGAACCGGCCCACTGCGGCATTGTATCCGTTTCTCTTTTTGCAGGAGCCCCGCAGCACGGACATGCTGTATTCACCCAGTCCGTCATGGCAGCCAGCGGCGATTCTCCGTTGTCAGTCGGCATGTAGCTTTCCGCTTCCGGCAGCTGTAACGGGAGCTCGCTTTCATCTATCGGCACAAAACCGCATTTTTCACAATGGACAATCGGAATCGGTTCTCCCCAGTAACGCTGGCGCGAGAATACCCAGTCCCTTAATTTATAATTCGTCTTTGCGCTCCCAATCTGATGTTCTTCCAAAAATGCAGTCATTTTCTTCTGCGCTTCTTTTACATCCAGCCCATTGATAAAATCCGAATTGACAATGATGCCGGAAGCCACATCGGTAAATGCCGCTTTTGAAATATCTGCTTCTTCCCCGTCTTTTGAAACAACCTGAATCATCGGCAGGCCGAATTTTTCTGCAAATTCCCAGTCTCTCTGGTCATGGGCAGGCACCGCCATAATCGCGCCCGTTCCATAAGACATCAGCACATAGTCTGAAATCCAGACCGGAATCTCCTTTCCATTGACCGGATTGACTGCTGTAAGGCCGTCAATGCAGACACCTGTTTTTTCTTTCGCCAGCTCTGCGCGTTCAAAATCAGATTTGTGAGCCGCCTGTTCGCGGTATGCCGCAATGTCATCCCAGTTTTGAAATTCATCTTTATATTTATCTAAAATCGGATGCTCCGGTGATACGACCATATACGTAACGCCGAAAAGCGTATCGCAGCGGGTTGTGTAAATACGCAGCTTTTCTTCTTTCAGTCCGTCCTTTCCGCGTATGGAAAAGTCCACCTCCGCGCCGTTTGACTTTCCAATCCAGTTTTTCTGCTGTGTTTTCACGCGCTCGATATAATCGACATCATTTAAGCCTTCAATCAGCTTTTCTGCGTAATCGGTAATCTTTAACATCCACTCGCTTTTTACTTTCCGTACAACCGGAGAGCCGCAGCGCTCACAGACACCGTTCACCACTTCTTCATTTGCCAGGCCTACCTTACAGCTCGTACACCAGTTAATCGGCATTTCTTTTTTATATGCAAGACCTGCTTTAAACAGCTTCAAAAAAATCCACTGGGTCCATTTATAATAATCCGGGTCGGTTGTATTGACTTCCCTGTCCCAGTCAAAGGAATAGCCCAAAGCACGCAGCTGGTCTTTGAATCTTTGAACATTATTCTTTGTTACGATTTTGGGATGTATTTTATTTTTAATTGCATAGTTTTCCGTCGGAAGCCCGAATGCGTCCCACCCCATCGGATAGAGCACATTATAGCCCTGCATGCGGCGTTTGCGCGCTACGATATCTAATGCCGTATACGGCCTTGGATGCCCTACATGAAGCCCCTGCCCGGACGGATACGGAAATTCTACCAGTGCATAATATTTTGGTTTGGTATAGTCATCGGATGCAGCAAATGCTTTTTCGTCATCCCAGATTTTCTGCCATTTCTTTTCTACCGCTTTGTGGTTGTATACTTCTGCCATATTTTCCTCCATTTTCAGCTTCTTAACGTGTGCCAGGAAGCAGTCTGCGCTGAAACGGGCGCGGGCTGTCCAAAGCGCGTGGTGAATGCCCAGGCGTCTGAACCTGGAAATACTTAAATTCTACCATATCATGCTTATTTGTCAATAAAAATCAGATTTGAGTTTTCCCATTTTTTCCAGGCTCTTGTTTATAAAGATGCATAATCACTAAATTTGAGGGGGGGGTGGCTGCGCGGACGCCGGGAGAGGGGAACTGCACGGTCTTTCCGGGGGCTGCTCCAGAATGTTAAGAATCCCTAAGTATTCTGCATTCAGGCTGTGACTGCGGACGGTCCGCGGCACCTGGTTCGCCCTGGCTTACAGCCAGCAGCTAAAGGTGCCGCTTCGGCTTCGCCGCCTGGTTTTTGGGCAGAATACTAAGGGATTCTAAACATTCTTCCAATGCCCCCGGAAAGACCGTGCAGTTCCCCTCTCCCGGCTGTTTTTTGGATGGCTTTACATGGATTTATGGAACGTATTGATGATTTTTTCTGATGGCGGTCTGGTATATAATATTTTTGGAATATTTACTTGCTTTTATGTGAGCTGATTGAAACTGGCTGGAAAGCAATGTATGTTTTTATTATAGTTCTGATTTTTGCAAAAACACATTAAATTAGAAAATTTATAAACTGGTGTATTTATGTTTAGCCTGTGGAAAACGGTCATAAAAACTTCAATGTTTTTGTTTTCGTACCAGCCAATGAAAATCAGTCATGAAGTATTTTCTGGTTTTATGCATACCTGTGAGAACCAGCCTTAAAGCGTTTTCTGTTTTTACGTAATCCTGTAAAAACCAGCTTTAAAGCATTTTCTAGTTCTATGTATAGCTCCAAACCAGTCATAAAAAACCCTCACTGTTTTTATGTAAAATTTTCGAAAAACAGCCGGGTGGCGGGAAGATGTCCTGGCTTTCTGCGACATTGGAGGAATGTTTAGAATCCCTTAGCATTCTGCTAAATAACCAGGCGGCGAAGCCGAAGCGGCACCTTTAGCTGCTGGCTGTAAGCCAGGGCGAACCAGGTGCCGCGACCGTCCGCAGCCACAGCGTAAATGCAGAATGCTTAGGGATTCTTAACATTCCGGAACCGGAGCAGAAAGCCAGGACATCTTCCCGTCACCCGGCGTCCGCGAAGCCACCCCTCTTCCCCTCCCTCATTCGCAAATTCATTTTAAAAAGAATCCAGCTGTATCGCCACCATATGGTCCAGCGGCGCCAGCGCTTTCCCTTTCCCGTCCGTCCCCTCCATATACTTCTGCGCCCCGGATTCAAACAGCACGATAAGTTCATCCCCCGCAATCGCAGCTTCCTCAGAACACGGAGGCATTTCAATACATTCCGCCGGGCGTTCCGGGTGTCTGCTCAGTGCATATGCGGATTTATAGACCTTAATATAGGAAGATTTACCGCGCCCGAAAGAAGTGCTTAAATATGCATGTCCGTCTTCGTCAAATGCAACCCCCTGCACTTTATCCGGTATGTCAAATTCCTCGCATTCTTTTAAGCTGCCGTCACTGAAGCGGTATGATTTCATTACGGATTTAAAAAACCTTGTATGGGTAGCAATCCAGAGTTTTCCGGCAAAATAAGTGATGCAGGACGGGGAATTGGATACGCGGTATTCTTCAGGTTTTTCAGTAAGTTCGACAATTCTCTGCGGCTTATAGGAGGCAAGCTCCCGAATCAGTTCATAATCCAGCCGCTCAATGGTCCGGTAATTGGAATGGCATATCCAGATGCTTTTGCCGTCGTAAGCGATTCCTCCAAGATGGCTTCCTTTTCTCATGGAAAGCGTTATGAGATATTCTCCGGTATTGCGGTCAAAGACATGCAGACATCCGAAGTTATCGGAGCTGCCTGTACTGTAGGTTGTTACAAGGATGTGTTCCTCGGTTACGCAGAGTCCCTGCGGGCACTGGTCTGCACTGAATATTTTGCCGGTAAAATAATCTTCAAACCTTGTATACGGCATTCCGGGGATATGAATATCTTCCAGAATCCGGTAGTCCATATTCGACAGCTTTTTTTCCGGCGACCGGGTCAGTGTGCCGGAGCCGTATGAATAAAGCTGGATATTCATGGAAGCAGATATCTGCTTTGTCCATTTGGCATAAAGTATCAGATTGCCGTCGCTTATGTCTGTGATTTCTGTCAGAGGATGCCGGTAGCTGCTGTCTTTGAACCATCCGGCAAAATTATAGCCTTCCCGTTTCGGAGGCATCAGCTTAAGCGGCAGGAGCTGTTCATAATAGACCTCCGGATTCAGATAATGGTTTTCACCCAGATTCAGGTTATAAATGATATCGTATACAGGAATCGAGGTGTTTACATTATTTTTTTCATTTAATGTATAGGTGTAATCCAAAGAAGGAGAAAACGGACGTTCAATGACTCCGCGTCCCTTTGTAAGCTGCGGCTGTTCTAATAATAAAACAGGCACCAGCAGAATGCAGAGCATGATACGCGCTGTCTTCATCCGTTTTCTCCTCCTCCAGTCAGTTTTTCATATTCTTATCTTATTATTCTTCAATATCTACCAGTTTATTAGCCCTGGCTTCAATTTCCCGTTTCTGCACCTCCTCTGGCGCCTGCTCGTAACGGCTGAATTCATAACGGTAAACACCTTCGCCGCCTGTAATCGAACGCAGCACGGTTGTGTAACCATCCAGTTCTTTATAAGGAATATCTGCAATGACTTCCTGCTTGCCGCCGTCTACCGGATTCATGCCAAGCACTCTTGCACGGCGTTTATTCAAATCTCCCATAATATCCCCGGTATATTTATCAGAAGCTGTCACCGTCAAAGAGGCAATCGGCTCTAACAATACAGGCGATGCCTGAAGGAAGCCTTTTTTAAATGCCTGGGCGGCAGCAACCTTAAATGCCAGTTCCGAGGAATCTACCGGATGATAAGAGCCGTCATAAAGATTGGCCTTGATTCCGACAACCGGATAAGCTGCTAACGGACCGCTCTTTACCGATTCCTGAATTCCTTTTTCAACTGCCGGGAAATAATTCTTCGGAACGGCTCCGCCGACAACAGTCTGTGAAAATTCGTAAGTCTCTTCCAGATTGCCGGACGGTTCAAATGTCATTTTTACATGTCCGTACTGGCCGTGACCGCCGGACTGTTTCTTATATTTGTATTCAACATCTGCTTTTTTGCGGATAGTTTCACGGAATGCTACTTTTGCTTTTCCAAGCTCGATTTCTACTTTGTATTTGTTTAACAGCTTGCTGACTACAATATCCAGCTGCTGTTCGCCAATGCCGTATAACAGCGTCTGTCCGTTTTCACTGTCGTTTACAACTTTCAGCGTCAGATCCTCATGCGTCAGCTTGGTCAGAGCCTGGGATGCTTTATCTACATCTGCTTTGTTCTTTACTTTGTAACGCTTGCATGTATAAGGCGTTGATAAAGCCGTGCGGATGTAAAGAATCGGATTTGCTTTTGTAGAAAGTGAATCCGTTGTGCGTGCTTTGGTCAGTTTTGCGAGAGCGCCGATATCGCCTGCGTGAAGCTCTTTTACTTCTTCTGCTTTTGCACCTCTCATAACATAAAGCTTGCCGATTTTCTCTTCCAAATCCCTGTGATAATTAAGCAGCACATCATCTGTCTTTAATACACCGGAATTTACCTTAATCAGCGAGTATTTTCCAATAAACGGGTCCTGAATTGTTTTGAATATGTAGGCAGACTTTGGCTTTGAAAAGTCATAATCAGCCTGGTAAACTTCGTTTGTGGTCGCGTTAATGCCTGCACACGGCCTCTTGTCCGGACTTGGAAAATATTTAATGATATCATCTAACAGTGTATACACACCCTGCGCTAAAATACAGGAACCCATAGAAACCGGAACAATGCTGCCGTCTAATACGTTTACACGCAGCGCCTGGCGGATTTCATTTTCGGAAAATTCCTCTCCGCCGAAGTAGCGGTCCATAAATTCCTCGCTCGTTTCTGCAACGGCTTCTAACAGTGCTTCCCTGCACAGCTCCAGGTTTGGAACGGAATATTCCGGCATATCCATTGGGACAACCTCGCCTTTGTCATTCCAGCGGTTTGCAGTCTGGGCAACAATATTCACATAACCTACGAATTTCTCATTTTCACGGATCGGCAGATGGAACGGAGCAATCTTTTTTCCATATAATTCCTGCAAGTCTGCAACTACCTGGCGGAAGCTTGCATTGTCGATATCCATATCCGTAACAAAAACCATGCGTGGCAGCTTATAGCGTTCACACATTTCCCATGCTTTTTTTGTGCCTACTTCGATTCCGGCTTTGCCGCTGACTACGATGATAGCCGCATCTGCTACACTGACAGCTTCTTCTGCTTCTCCTACGAAGTCAAAATAGCCCGGGGCGTCGAGAATATTGATTTTTGTATTCTCCCATAGAATCGGGACAATGGATGTCTGAATCGAAAATGAACGCTTTATCTCCTCTTTATCGAAATCACTGACGGTATTGCCGTCGCTGATTTTTCCCATGCGGTTTGTCTGGCCTGACAGAAACGCCATTGCTTCTACAAGACTGGTTTTTCCGGCTCCTCCATGACCTAAAAGCACTACGTTGCGTATTCTGTCTGTTGTAAATACCTCCATAATATCTATTCCTCCTGCTGATTTATTTGTTTTGCTGCAAACACTATATTAATTTTAACAAAATTCATGGGCAATTACAACAATTATTTGAAAAAACTGTGAAGAAAAGGAGGCAGAATATACAAGGGGGGGGGAGGGGACGCCGGACGGAGAAATGTTTTCCTTCTTATGTTCCGCTTCCAAAAAGCAGGAAGTTCTAAGTTTTCTGCGCCGGGGGTTTGGC
>CANDJC010000073.1 GCA_947384955.1 uncultured Eubacterium sp.
CCCCCCCCCCCCCCCCCCCCCCCCCCCCCCCCCCCCCCCCCCCCCCCCCCATTCTGCATAAAGTCTTCTATATGATCGGTCAGCTGTTTTTCATGATAATGTACCGGTACCGCTTTGTGAGAGCGGTAATTTTTCGGACTCATGCCGAATTTCTTTTTAAAGGCTTTCGAAAAAGTCAGCTGGTCTTCGTATCCTACGGACATGGATATTTCTTTGACAGAGTCCGGGGAACAGACCAGCAGGTTTGCCGCTTTATGCATGCGGAAGTCCATCAGAAATTTCTGGATGGACATGCCGAGTTCTTTTTGGAAGGCATAGTTTAAGTAGGCTCTGCTGATTCCGATATGTTCTGCAATATCCGATACGTTGATTCCGTCCTTGTAAAAGCATTTGATATGTTCAATCGCCAGTTCCACATAGACCTTCGAGCTGTAGCTGTTGCTTTCAGGCAGGTGTTTGTTGGTCAGTCTGTCATTGCTGTCAACGAGTCTGGAAAAGAGCATAAGCATCCATGCTTCCCGCTGCAGTTCATGTACGAAGGTAAGGGATTTGCACTCTAAAATATTGTCGATGCACTCCATAACAGCTTCCGGCTCCACGGGAGAGGAAAGCACCGGCTTTTTGCTGGAAAAGCCGCATTTTTTTAAAATGGCATCCGCGCGGATTCCGTTAAAGCCAATCCAGGCATAGTGCCACGGGTCTATGGCATCTGAGCCGTAAGTAATGGATTCGCCGGGCTGGATTAAGAACATCTGTCCGGCAGACAGCGTGAACATGTTTCCGTTTTCCATGGAATAATAGCCTTTTCCGGAAAAGACAAAGTGTATGATGTATTCATCCCGTGCTCCGGTACAGATATGGGAAGGCTCGCAGTGTTCTCTTCCGGCATGAATCAAATTAATATCCAAAGATGTTTCTTTTAAATGCTCCAGACAGCGGAAAGAAACACTATCTGTGTACTTCACATTACGCATAGCAGTCTCTCCTTTATAATTTAGTTTAAAACATCATAAAAATATAAAATACGGAACTAAAAATTTGATCAAGTAAAATACTGCCCAATAAAAATAAATTACTTGCTTTATTGATTTGTATGAACTGTATTAAAAATCACTGCAAATTTTTCTGTTTTGCCGAAAAATTTACTATCCTCTGCCGGATTACAGCTTGTATGACAGGACATTTTTGATTATACCATATAATATTTCATTTTTCTATAGTGAAATTGCCATAAAAATATGAGATTATTCCATTTATGAAATTTTCATAAAAAAGTACAATAATATCGATGAAAAAATTACAATTTCATAAAAAAAGGAGGAAATAAGTATGAAGAACAAGAAAAGGTTACTTGCACTCGGCTTAGCAGCAGTGATGGCTGCAGGTACACTGACAGCATGCGGCAGCGGCGACAGCGGCAATGGCGGCGGTGGCGGCAATGCAGATTCCGGCAGCGAAAACTCAGGGGATTCCGGTTCAGGCTCTGGCGGCTCGGGCGGTGAGCTCCAGGTCAATATCTGGGATAACTATCAGCTGGACGGCTTGCAGGCCATAGCAGACGAGTGGTCTGAAAAGTCCGGTATCAAAGTAAACATCAATGTGGTAACCTGGGACAGCTACTGGACACTGTTAAGCTCCGGCGCACAGGGCGGCGAGATGCCGGATGTGTTCTGGATGCATTCCAATACAGCGCAGATGTATATGGAAAACAACCTGCTCTTAAATCTGGATGATTATATTGCAAAAGATGATAAGATTGACCTGGCTAATTATTATGAAGGAATTGTAAATCTGTATCAGTCGAACGGTTCCCAGTACGCAATTCCGAAAGACCATGACACCATCGCTCTTCTTTATAACGAAGCAATCTTTAAAAAGTATGGCGTAGATACTCCGACCGATGACTGGACATGGGAAGATGTATATGAAGCATCCAAAAAGATTACTGACGCAGGAAAAGCTGACGGCGTGTACGGATATGCAGTCAATGTTTCCAACAATCAGGACGGATGGTATAACATCGTTCAGGATTACGGCGCAGAAATTATTACAGAAGACCATAAGGGTACGACAATCGGCTCAGACAAGGGCAAAGAAGGCATGGAAATGGTGCGCAAGATTCTTACAACAGCAGTTCCGCAGAGCTCCGTTGCTGAATCCGGTACAGACTCCTTATTTACTTCCAACCTGGTCGGCATGATTACACAGGGCTCCTGGATGGTAAATACATATTATACAGCAGAGAATTCTGCAGATTATAAGTGGGCAGTGCTTCCGTATGCAGATGTAAACGGAAACGGACAGTGCGACGAAGGGGAAAGATGTTCTGCATACAACGGCCTTGGCTGGGCAGCATCTGCAAACTGCTCAAATCCTGACGCAGCTTATGACCTGATTTCTTATTTCTGCTCCGAAGAAGGACAGAAAAAACAGTCTGAACTGGGCGTAGCCATGGCTGGCTATATCGGCGCATCGGATGCGTTTGTAAATGCTTTTGAAGGCGCAGACCTTTCCGCATTTACGAAGATTGAAGAAGAAGGCACTCTGTTCTTCCGTCCGTATACACGTAACACAACTGTATGGGAAGATGCACTTCAGCAGGCAGGCGGCTTCTTAGACCCGTGGCAGAATCCGGAAGATGAAGCGCTGATGTCTACAGCCTGTGACAATGCGCAGAAGATTATTGAGGACGCGATTGCGGCTGAATAATACCTGGATAAAGAATCTTTCATTACGTAACAAAAGGATGCATGAGAGGCTTTGCATATGATTTCTGTACGGGTTTCGGACACCCGTACAGAGATTCGAAGGCAGCTGGAAATCTTCATAAATTAGATAAGGAGGGGGACAATGAAACAAAAACTGACATTGGCCCAGAAAAAGGAGGCAGCCTGGGGCTGGGCATTTATTATACCTACAATGTTAGGGCTGCTGATACTGAATTTTTATCCTATTTTTGATACCATCTACCAGTCATTTTTTAAAACTGGCGATTTTGGTCTCGGAAATGTATTTATCGGCCTTAAGAATTATCAGGATATGCTGTTCGGTTCCGGGAAAGCGGAATTATGGCAGTCACTGTGGAATACTGTGAAATATGCAATTATCGAAGTGCCGTTTTCTGTAGCAATTTCTATTGTACTGGCAGTATTCTTAAACAGAAAGATGAAAGGCCGTTCCGTTTACCGTACGATTTTCTTCCTGCCTATGGTCTGTGCGCCGGCAGCAGTTGCTATGGTATGGAAATGGCTGTACAATCAGCAGTTTGGTCTTTTAAACAACATCTTCCATACAAATGTAGCATGGATTTCTGACCCGAACATTGCATGGATCTGCATCGGTGTCATTGGTGTATGGTCAATCATCGGTTATAACATGGTACTGTTTCTTGGAGGCCTTCAGGAAATCCCTGGCGATTACTATGAAGCTGCAAGAATTGACGGTGCAAGCGGCGTCCGCCAGTTTTTCAGCATTACGATGCCTCTGCTTTCACCGACAACATTCTTTATTGTTCAGACACGTATTATCGGAGCGTTAACTATCTTTGACTTAATGTTCATGGTAATGGATAAGACGAACCAGGCGCTGAATAAAACACAGTCGATTGTATATGTGTTCTATCAGTATTCCTTTACAAACGGAAATAAGGGCGTGGGCGCTGCCATTGTCGTCATCCTGCTTGTATTCATTCTGGTTCTGACAGTCATTTTACAGAAGCTTGAAAAGAAACTTGTATATCATAATTAAGGGAGGAGCAGAATATGGACAGCTATGAAGCAAAACAGAGGATGACATCCGTCCTCATTCATGTGATTCTGATTATTTTTTCCATCATCATGATTGTTCCGTTTGCCTGGATGATTCTCACTGCCTTAAAAACAAACCAGGAAGCGATTTCGGTAAATCCGTTTTACATATTCCCGCAGAGCGGCTGGCACTGGGAGAATTTCGGAATCGTATGGAAAAACTATAACTTCGTCATTCTGTACAAAAATACACTGTTAATGATTTTCTTCCGTGTTTTGTGCGCATGTCTGACAGCTACCATGGCCGGATATGCATTTGGACGGCTGAATTTCCCTGGAAAGAAAATCATGTTTTCGCTGGTACTTGTACAGATGATGGTTCCGGGACAGATTTTTATCATCCCGCAGTATCTGATGATTTCGAAAATGGGCATGATGAATACGACATTCGGCCTGGTATTCCCAGGTCTGGTAACAGCATTCGGCACATACCTTTTGAAAACAGGTTACGAAGGACTTCCGAAAGACTTAGAGGAAGCTGCCGGATTAGACGGATGCAATGTCGGACAGAGGTTCTTAAAGATTATGATGCCTCTGACACGTTCTTCGATGGTTTCGCTCGGTATTTTTACAGCAGTATTTGCGTTTAAAGACCTGATGTGGCCGATGATTGTCTGTACAAAGGCTGAGACAACGACACTTTCTGCAGCGCTTGCTAAAATGCAGGGACAGTTTACCAGTGATTATCCTTCCATGATGGCAGCAGCCGTGCTTGCAGTTGTACCTATGATTATTATTTATGTAATTTTCCAGAGACAGTTCGTAGAAGGTATTGCAACTTCTGGCGGAAAGCTGTAGAATATAAAAGGTAAATTTACGGCAGTAAGGCCGGGTGCTCTCAGCATCCGGCCATTTATGGAATAAAGGCGGCAGGGAAAAATGGGTGCTTTTAAAGAATATGTCATGAACGAAAAGAATAAAATAGCAAAGCTTAGTCTTCGCGGAAAACTGGAATATATCTGGCAGTATTACAAGCTGTGGATTACCGGGATTGTCTGCGCGGTAATTCTGCTTCTTTATCTGCTGGTCCATTTTCTGGTAACGCCGCGGGACAACTGGTTTTATGCGGTATTTGCAAATACCTATGCCGATGCCGGGGAGCATTCTAAGCTTTGGGACGGGTTTGTGGAATATGCAGGCTTGGATGTAAAGGAAAAAAATGTTGTCTTTAACAATATCTGCTATTTTGACCCTTCGAAGGACAGCTATAACGAATATTACAATGCGTTTGTAGCATATGTGGATTCGAAAACGATGGACATCGTGACAATGGAAACAGAGGATTTAGAAGCACTTGGGAAAAAGGGGCGTCTGATGGATTTGTCTAACACGCAGATTGCCGGCCGGCTTGCAGAAAAATATGCGGACAGGCTGGTTTATGCGCTGCCGAATGATACCGAATACAGCAAAGAACCGATTCCGGTCGGTATTGACTTAAGCGATACCTGCCTTGTGAACGAGTTTCATCTGTATGAGGGCAGCTGTGCGCTGGGCATCTCAGCACTGGCGCCGCACTTGGATAAAGCTGAAATGTTTTTAGAATATGTACTAAACTGGGAGGAATCATATGAGTAATCTGCTGGGCGGTTTTTTATCAAATGACAGTACATTTGGAAGGATTATGGCAAGAATCTGGGTGATTGTGGCGGCAAATATTATGTTTGTCCTCTGCACGGTTCCGGTAGTAACGGCCGGGCCTGCATTTGCCGCGCTGCATTATACGATTATGAAAATGCTGCGCGGAGACGGGGATATCAATCCGTTTACCACATTCTGGGAAGGCCTGAAGTCGAATTTTAAGCAGGGAATTATTACATGGCTTGTGCTTTTGGCACTGGCGGTGCTTATCAGGCTGGAATGGTTCTGGTGCGGGCAGTTTGGCGGCGTTTTTGAATGGTTCCGCATCGGCCTCGGGGCGGTTGCGCTCTGTGCACTGATAGCCGGGCTGTATATGTTCCCGACGATGGCGGCGTTTCAGGCGGGTTTGAAAGGACTGTTAAAGGACAGCATCTTTTTTGCATTCCGCAAACCGTTTTATCTGATTGTCATACTGTTTTTCAGTATTTTCCCGATGCTGCTGACATTTATGGACATTCAGATGCTTCCGCTGTATGCGTTTATCTGGGTAACCTGCGGATTTTCGCTTGTGTGCCTGGTAACGGATATCCTGCTGCTGAGAGAATATGAGCCGTATCTTCCGAAAGTGGATGAATTCGGCTGTTTTATCAAAGAATAATTATGCGAGGAGGCGACGAAATATGAAACATATTACTTATAATGAAGAGACGAAAGTATTTAAACTTCACACAAAAAACAGCGTTTACCAGATGCAGGTAAGGGAGTATGATACGCTTGTGCATTTATATTATGGGGCGGACATCGGAGACAGTGATGCGTCGCACCGCATTATTAATCTGGACCGGGGATTTTCAGGCAATCCGTATGAAGCCGGGGACGACCGTACGTTTTCATTAGACGTGCTGCCGCAGGAATATTCCGGCTATGGAAACGGGGATTACCGGATTAACGGAATTGAGATGGTTCATGAAGACGGAAGCGACGCGACGCATCTGCGTTATGAATCGCACCGCATGAGGGAAGGAAAATATGCCCTGAAGGGGCTTCCATGCATGTTTGGGAATGAAAAGGAAGCAGAAACTCTGGAGATTACGCTGTATGACAGGATTACAAACCTGAAAGTCTATCTGCTCTACGGGGTCTTTTATGACCTGGATGTCATTACAAGGGCCGTGCGGATGGAAAATAAAGGGGATAAAATGGTCACGATTCAGCGTGCGATGTCTATGGAAATGGATTATCCGAGCAAGCATATGGACCTGATTCATTTTTATGGAAGACATTCCATGGAGCGGCTGACGGAGCGGATGCCGCTGTGCCACGGCGTGCAGTCGATTGAGAGCAAGCGCGGCATGTCCAGCCACCAGCATAATCCTTTTGTCATCCTGTGCGACCGGATGACCAGTGAAAAGCATGGTGACTGCTACGGCTTCGCCCTTGCCTACAGCGGCAATTTCCGCTGTGAGATAGAAGTGGACCAGATGGAGCAGACAAGGCTTGTTATGGGCATTCATCCTTACCATTTTTCTTACCGTTTAAAGACAGGAGATACGTTTGAAACGCCGGAAGTGATTATGGCTTATTCCAGAAAAGGGCTCGGAAGGCTGTCGCGCATTTACCACGATGCATACCGCTCTAACCTGATTCGCAGCAAATATGTGACGATGCCAAGGCCGATTCTGGTTAATAACTGGGAAGCTACGTACTTTGATTTTAATGAAGAAAAATTGTTTAATATTGCAAAAGCAGCCAGGGAAATCGGGCTGGATATGTTTGTATTAGACGACGGCTGGTTTGGCAAGCGCAATACCGATTATTCCGGCCTGGGCGACTGGGTGGTAAATGAGGATAAGATTAAAGGCGGCCTGCCGCAGTTAGTAAAGCGCATCAAAGACCTGGATATGAAATTCGGTATCTGGATTGAGCCGGAAATGGTGTCGGAAGACAGCGACCTTTACCGCAACCATCCGGACTGGATTCTGCGTATTCCGCAGCGGAATATGACAAGGAGCCGCCACCAGCTGAATCTGGATATTACGAGAAAAGAAGTCAGAGATTATGTAATGGAACAGATATTCCGTGTGCTGGACAGCTGCCAGGCAGATTATGTGAAATGGGATATGAACCGGAGCGTGGCAAATGTCTATTCCTCAGCGCTTCCGGCCGAACGCCAGGGCGAGGTATTCCACCGCTATATGCTGGGTGTTTATGAGATGATGGAGCGTCTTGTGACCAGATATCCGGATCTTTTGTTTGAAAACTGCTGCGGCGGAGGCGGAAGGTTTGATGCCGGCATGCTTTACTATTCCCCTCAAATCTGGTGCAGTGACAATACCGATGCCATAGACCGCCTGAAAATCCAGTACGGCACATCCTTCGGTTATCCGGTCAGCGCTATGGGAGCGCATGTCAGTGTCTGCCCGAATCATCAGACCGGACGGACTGCGCCGCTTGCGACAAGGGCAGTCGTAGCAAGCGCCGGGACGTTTGGATATGAGCTGGATTTAGAGCATCTGACGCCGGAAGATAAAGAGCTGGCCAGAAAGCAGATTCAGGATTATAAAAAAATCGAGCATCTGATTCAGACCGGAGATTATTTCCGCCTGTCAGACCCGTTCCGCAACCACGATTATGTTATCTGGCAGTTTGTTTCCAAGGATAAAAAGGAAACCGTCGTAAACGGCGTGCAGCTGCGCAACGAGCCGAATCCGCATATTCATCTCGTTTATCTGGAAGGGCTGGATGTAAAGGCGCATTATAAAGATACAGAAACGGGTGCTGTTTATACCGGCGCTGCACTGATGAACGCGGGAATTCCGCTTCCGGTCGGCGTGGGGGATTATCAGCCGATTAAGTTTCATTTTGTCATGGCATAAATCTGCCGGACGCCAAAACAGGGGCTGACCTGTAATGGCGTCCGGCATCCTTATTTCCAGACGGTATCCCTGATTCCGATATCCTCACCCCGGACTTTAGTACCAGACAGAACTGGCTTCTTTTGGAAGCTCATTGCCAGTGTTTAAAAGCTGGATGATTTTATATAATGCCTGCATAACATACATGTTTCTGCGGTTCAGAGAATTTTTTGTTATTTCTTTTGAAATGATATTGATAACGAGGGAGAAATGTTCATTTTCGCTTCCTTCCGGATAGCAGTCTACAAAAAGGTCAGTGCCGATAATTTTTATATTTTTAAGTTTTAGCATAGAAACTCCTCCATTGTGAGCGGCTTTAATGGGTACAGCAGCTGTGTATACTGTGCTGAATGCCGCCGCTGTTAATATGACTGTCAGGATGTATTTTTTCTCCATCCATTAGTTTTAGGTAGAATTCTTCACTTGCCTGAGCATAGTTATATAAGCTGGCAGTAATTGTATGGGCTTCAGACTGTGAATATCCTTTGCTCACAAGTTCCATTTCTTTTAGTTCGTGTCTGATTAACAATATGTCGTGCAGCTGAATGTTCTTTTTGTCAAAAGCAAGCCGTCTCCACGATTCAGCAATTTCAAAACATGGATCAAACTGTTTCAATTCTCCATCCAGATTATGGATGTGTATAAACAGATAGTTTTTCACCATAAGAATCTGGTCATATGAGAATTCTGTATTTGAAGCGATTTTTTCACAGTCTGTAGAGAATTTTCTTATTTCTTCATAATATAGGCGGGCATGTGTTAACCCTTCTTCTGAATAGGGGTCGGTAATTGCGCCTTTAATGCCTCCGGAAATTAAGTCAGATTCCTGCATGATACAAGTTCCTTTCTGAATATTTATACAATGCTTTTATATCAGGAGGAGGCCCGCCTTATTTCCAGACGGTATCCCTGATTCCGATATCCTCACCCCGGAATGTAACCTCTCCGCCCCGTTTTACGCTGTCTTCATAGTGCTTTAACGCTTTTACGGCGGTTCCTCCGAGCAGAAGGATGGAAATAATATTAATAATCGCCATGATTCCCATTGTGATATCTGCAATATTCCACATGAGTGAAAAATCAGCCTGTGCTCCGAGAAAGACAGCGATAATGCAGGTTACGCGGAAAATGTTTAAAAGTATCCGGCTGTCTTTGATAAACAGGATATTGGACTCTGCATAATAATAATTGCCCACAAGGCTGCTGAATGCAAAAGCAAAAATGGAAAAGGTAATAAAATGAATTCCCCATTCGCCTACATTTGCGCTGATGGCAGCCTGTACATACGGGATGCCGTCCATGGTGCCGCTTTTGCCCTCAATGCCGGATACAAGAAGCATCATGGCAGTGCTCGAGCAGATTAAAAGCGTGTCAATAAATACAGAGATAACCTGGACAAGGCCCTGCTTTACCGGATGGCTTACCTCGGCGGAGGCGGAAGCGTTCGGTGCACTGCCCATGCCGGCTTCGTTTGAAAACAGTCCTCTTTTAATGCCGATTACAACCGCGCTTCCAGCCATGCCGCCAGCCATTGCCTGAAAGTCAAATGCATTTTTCATAATCCTGGCAAATACGGAAGGAAGTACGCTTATATGCGTAATCATTGTTACAATTCCGATTAGGATGTAAATAACAGCCATAACCGGTACAATGACGGAAGTAATAAATCCAATCCGGTGAACGCCGCCCCAGATTACGGCAGCGGTAGCAGCAGCCAGTACGGCTCCGAGGATAACCGGGTAATTTGTGGAGCTGTAATCCTCTATGTAATATTTCAGCGAAGAAGACATGTTAAATGACTGCAGCCCGTTAAATCCATAAGCAAAACATACAATCAGGGAAATGGAAAAAAGGATTCCTAACAGGCGGCTGCCCAGGGCTTTCTGCATATAATAAGACGGACCGCCGCGGAAATGCCCGCCGTCTTTGATTTTATAAATCTGTGCCAGCGTGCTTTCTACAAATGCCGATGCCCCGCCGATCAGGGCCATCAGCCACATCCAGAATACCGCGCCCGGCCCTCCGGCAGCAATGGCAGTGGCAATGCCTGCAATATTTCCGGTGCCGACGCGGGAAGCGGTAGAAATCATCAGTGCCTGGAAGGAAGAGACCTTTTTTTCGCTGCCGTTTTCTTCCGGCGCTTTATCAAGCATGGAGCGGATGCCGTCTTTTAAAAGACGCAGCTGAACGCCCCTGGTGCGGACTGTGAAATAGATGCCTGCGCCGGCCAGGAGGATTAGCAGGACATAGGTGTACATAGCGTCATTGATGGCTGTTAAAAAATCATTCATTCGGTTACTCCTTTTCTTTTTGCGTATATTCTTATCATAATGTGAAATGACAGATATAGCAAGACAAATTTATAAAAAACCACCGGCAGAGCCGGTGGTTTTGTTTACTGACTGTGTGTATATTAATTGATGCTTAACCCGGCGCTTGCATATCCGGCAATCGTATTAACCAGAGTCAGCCCGCTTGCAGATGCCGAAAATACCAGCATCAGCCTTGTCTGAGCCGTTACCGGGATATTGAGTCCGGTAAGTGCGCCGTTTAACAGCGTCCCGACGGATAAAATTCCGGTAAGTGACGGTGAGAGGCTTATCAGTGTTCCGGCAACTGGAGAAAATACGTTATTTGGCGTTGAAGACTGGTATATCTGCGCATTTACGGTTACAGTGGAACCGACTAAGGAGAGCGCCGCTGTGGTACTGAAAAATGCGCTGAACGAGGTAATGATACCGTCGCGCGGAACCTGGAATGCAAAGTTCGACAGAGTTCCGCTGGCATTTGTGATATTAATCGTAGAGCCTAACAGCGTAAGTCCCTGCACACTGCTTCCGAAACCGATAAAGGCAGGAAGGCCTGCAAGACCGCCGGCAATTGTTGTCAGAGAGACAGGCAGACCGGATGCAAACGGAATGATGGCTCCGGTTCCGGCAGCTCCAGTTGCACCTGTGGCTCCAGTAGCGCCCGTAGCCCCGACAGCGCCATCAGCGCCCGTAGCCCCCGTGGCTCCAGTAGCGCCCGTAGCTCCGACAGCGCCATCAGCGCCCGTAGCACCCGTAGCACCAGTAGCACCAACAGCTCCGTCAGCCCCGGTAGCGCCTGTGGCGCCCGTCGCACCAACAGCCCCGTCAGCACCCGTAGCCCCGGTAGCGCCTGTGGCCCCTGTGGCACCAACAGCCCCGTCAGCGCCCGTAGCCCCGGTAGCGCCTGTGGCGCCCGTCGCACCAACAGCCCCGTCAGCGCCCGTAGCGCCTGTGGCCCCCGTAGCCCCGACAGCGCCATCAGCGCCCGTGGCGCCTGTGGCCCCCGTAGCCCCGATAGCGCCATCAGCGCCCGTAGCCCCCGTGGCTCCGGTAGCGCCCGTCGCTCCGACAGCGCCATCAACGCCCGTAGCCCCCGTGGCTCCGGTAGCGCCCGTCGCTCCGACAGCGCCATCAGCACCCGTAGCCCCAGTCGCGCCCGTCGCTCCGACAGCCCCGTCAGCGCCCGTGGCCCCAGTCGCACCCGTGGCCCCGGTAGCCCCGGGTGCCCCATCAGCGCCCGTCGCTCCCGTCGCACCATCGGCTCCGGTAGCGCCCGTAGCCCCGGTAGCGCCTGTAGCCCCAGTTGCACCCGTGGCCCCGGCAGCCCCAGTCGCACCAGCCGGACCGTCATCTCCAGGACAGCCTTTCGGTCCCTGAGGCCCGATTGGCCCGGTCACACCCTGAATTCCCTGAGGCCCGGTTACACCCTGAGGGCCCATTGCGCCCGTCGGGCCAGCCGGACCAGCCGGGCCTGGAATACCTCTTGGTCCCTGAGGTCCGATATCGCCCTGAGGACCAGCCGGGCCGGTTGGACCGGAAGGGCCAGCCGGACCAGCCGGACCGATATCGCCTTTCGGTCCTTCACAGCCAGGGTCGCCTTTTGGCCCGATATCGCCGCGGACACCCTGGACGCCCTGGATACCCTGCGGTCCTGCATATCCTCTTGGCCCTGCACAGCCTCTTGGTCCGGTATTTCCGGTCGGGCCAGCCGGGCCGGTATTTCCTCTCGGGCCTCTTGCGCCGTCAGTGCCTGGAATTCCCTGAGGCCCCATTGGACCTCTTTCACCAGGGTCGCCCTTCGGACCCGGGCAGCCGGTATCTCCTTTTACGCCCTGAGGCCCCATTGGACCAGGGTCGCCTTTTGGCCCGGCCGGGCCGCGTTCACAGCAGTTCGGGCAGCAGGGATTCTGACAGCAGTTATTATATAAGTTATTTTGACTCATTCAAAACACATCCTTTTTAAATATTTTACAAAAAGAACTCATAAAGTATCTTTTCTACAAATACTATATGCAGCTTTGAAACAGCTGCTACCAAAATCCGGATGTGCCTGATATGCAGCCTGAAAAAGTCACAGGCTCTCAAAATACTGTTTGTTGTAAAGATATGCCTGGGAATAAGGCTTGCAGGCTCCGGCTCTGTCATTGTATTCTTTTGCTTTCTGCCGGTTTCCCAGCCTGTCATAGCATACGCACAGCTGCAGAAGCGGAATATAATCATAGCAGTCCGGATGAATAAATCCGCCGGAATATTCATTTTTATCTGTATGCAGGGCGGTTTCATACCAGTAAACTGCATTGGTATAACTGCCGTGTTTCAGGAAATATTTTCCGATTTCACAGCAGATTTCAGCTCTTGGCAGAGCAAAGCTCATGCTGCGCAGAAGAGACATCAGCGCGGACTGCTCCTGGCCCAGCTTATCATAACAGTCAGCGCAGACGGAACAGGCTTCTATTTTATTTTCAATCCATCCGTCTTCTGAGAGCAGAAACCGTTCTAATACTAAAACAGCTTCTTTGTATTGTTTATGATAGTAAAGCTCCCGTCCATAGTAATACTGATGCCGTGAATCCAGTATTTTTCCTTCAGAAATCATGTTCTGATAGATTCTCAGATTCCGGTCCGGGTCTCCTTTGCTCATTTTTCTATGGCTGATGGCAATATCGGAATATATGATTTTGCCGTCAGGTGGAATGACTTCATGAACAGCGCCGCTCCAGCGGTATTTCGGGATGTTTTTAATCCACCGCTCCCTGTAATAAGAAAAAGAGGGCTTCCCTGCTTCATCAAAGGAAGTATTGTATTTCATCATGACGATATCGGTATCAGGCGACAGAGACTGTTTTAACTGTAAAAATCTGTCCTGTTCGGATTCCTCTAAAACATCATCCGCATCCATCCACATGCAGTAGTCCATAGTCGCTTTTGAAAAAGAAAAATTCCTGGCATCGGCAAAATCATCCTTCCAAGGGTACGAACAGACTTTTGATGTATAATCAGATGCGATTCTGGCTGTCCGGTCAGAAGAACCGGTATCTGCAATAATAATTTCATCCACAAGCGGCGCAATACTGTCAAGGCAGCGCGCAAGATGCATTTCTTCGTTTTTCACAATCATACACAGGCTGACTGAAGGCATAAGCTTCCCTCCTTTTTGATTTACTGGCGGCATAGCTTTTCTATGCATAGATTCATATTGATTTTGGAATCCTCCCCGCTGGACTGCCATGCAAAATACAGTGCGGAGCTTTCCGGCATATTAAGAATAAAATGTCTGGACAGCACCAGCATTTCCTTATCCTTTGCAGCCTGCGCATATGCGCTGTATATTGTCTGGCAGCGGCGGTTTAATACAGGAGTAAGCTTTATGAAATGATGGCGCTTCATGACTGCGGAAATATAATAACTGACAGCATAGTAACCGGGAGTCAGCTTAACGGAACAGTTATCGCTGAGGGTAATCTGCTGTGTGATATCCGGTATTTCAGTCTTGAGCGGCAGACGTGCCTTTCGCGGCATAATCAGCTCCTGGTCTAAAAACGATGCGAAAATATTGTTTTGCGGATACCCTGCCGGTCCTGCCGGTCCGCGTGCGCCGGTGTCTCCTTTTGGCCCCATAGGCCCGGTAACTCCCTGCGGTCCCTGCGGCCCGGTGACTCCCTGCGGCCCGGCTTCTCCGCGTTCCCCGCAGCATCCCATGGGCCCTGGCTCTCCTTTTGGCCCCATAGGCCCGGGTTCTCCTCTTGGTCCTGCTGGTCCTGGCTCTCCTCTTGGCCCCATAGGCCCGGGCTCCCCTCTGAATCCCGGCTCTTCTCTGGGTCCGGGCTGTCTTATCGGCCCGGGTTCTGCCTGCGGTCCTGGCGTCTGCCCGGGTTCTGCCGGGTCTGATTCGCCGTAACAGGAAGCAGGGGATTCCTGTAATCTGGCAGTGTCTGTATGCTGAGGATGACTGGGGCCGGCAGTGTCTGCTCTGGTCATAGAATCAGGAGAAGGCCGGCCAGCGTTTCCGCTATAGTTATAGTTTTGATTTGGAATTCTCATGCCGAACAGATTCGGCGGACTGAATATCCGGTTTGTCTGAAAGGAATTCATTCAAATCACCTCATTTTCTGAAACTGCGTGATGATGCAGTATGTCACATTAAATTATATGCAGGGAAAATGAAAATGTCTGCTGAAATTTCCTCATTGTAGAATTTCCCGGTATATGATAAAATATTTCCATTATTTCCCACAGCAGAAACACAGAACCAGAATAAGGGAAAAGAAAATCTGCATTCTGCAGAAACAGGAAAGGAGTTTCACTATGATGAAAAAAGCAGCAGCCATGCTGTTAGCAGCCTGTCTGGCCCTGCAGTCCGCTGCAGGTATGGTGCCTTTTGCTTATGGAGCAGCCAGGGACGCCGCACAGGCACAGACAAAAGAGTGTGTATTGGAAGCAGAAGCTGTATCGACTCTGCTTTTTCCATACACGGGCCAGGTAACGGTGCAAATCAGTAATGGAAAAGGTCTGGAAGATACCCGGAAACTGACTCTTGAAAAGGGAGGCTCAGCGCTGGCAAGATTTGAAAAACTGACGCCGGGGAAGTATACGGTTACGGTCCGTTCCGAGAAGTTTGCGCCGTATACCCAGACGATTGAGACTGAAAAAGGCTGGACACACAAAATCCAGGTCGTATCGTCTAAGACAGAGACGCAGAGCGGGGCAAAACCGGGATGGATTCGTCCGGGTGACGTAAATGGGGACGGAGTGATTGATAAGAAGGATTCGAATGCGCTGTTAGCAGCAGTCCGCGCCGCTAAGACACAGGCGGCCTGTGATTTGAATGCAGACGGCAGTACAGACCTTGCGGACTTAAATTTTCTGATGCAGAGCATGGGAGAAAAGCAGATTTCCACGGTTGAAAAATTATGGAATCCGTCCGGGGTGCAGGCGCAGCAGGGTACAATAGCGGAAAATACGAAGGCTTTGTTTTCGGATGAAGGAGTTACGGTATTAAAAACCGAAGGAGAACAGCCGGTTTCTAAGGAACATCCGCTGGAGCTTGCCGTTACGCTTGCAGATAATGCCACAGATGCTCCGCTGTTAGGAGGCATGGTAATCAAAGCGCCGGATGAAATGGAAGCAGACGGCACGGTGTTCAGCCAGATTTCGGACGGCAGCGTAACAGTCTATACACCGGAGGATACAAAAGCAGCCGAGATTTCGCTGGCAGCGGGAGAAAAATCTGTAAAGGCCCGCACATCCGCAAAAGGCCGGGCAGCGGTTTCAAGAGAGGCAGACGGCTCGCTTGTACTGGATTTTGGCGGGCAGATAGCAGTCAAAAGCGTAGTGATTCGGATTACAGGTACAAGAAAGAGCAAACCGCTTGCAGAAATCGCAAAAGCAGAGTTTGTGAACGATATGGAAAAGCGAATCGGGGAGCCGCAGCTGGATATCCCGTCGATTACCTCTGTAAAGCCGGGCAGCGGTTCCCTGACAGCAGAGTGGAGCCCGCAGCAGAATGTAACCGGATATGAACTGTCGGTTACAGGTCCGGTGAAAAACCAAAGCGGCACGGTATCGGAGATTTTTAAAACGAATAAAACCTCGCATGCCGTTTCATCGATTTCGAATAAAAATCTGCAGAATTATAAGGAATATTCACTGAAAGTACGTTCGGTAAACGGTGACTGGAAAAGTCCGTGGTCTGATATAAAAACAGGAATACCGCTTCCGCAGAAAAAACCGGACAAGCCGGATAATGTAAAGGCAGAAGGTGGCTTCCGCTCGATTTACGTTTCGTGGAAGGATATGAGCGACGCGGACGGATATATGGTCTATTATAAGGAAAAAGACGGCGAATATCAGCCTGTTGTGCCAGGATTTGTACAGACGAAGGAAGGAACCGGAAGGCTTAAGGAAAATCATTATGAGATTACCGGGTTAAAGGAGCATGTACAGTATTATCTTTATGTGGTCAGCTGGAATGAATTTGGCTGGAGCGGCAGTTCGATTGTATGCACGGCGCAGACAAGGTCTGAAGCAGCGCCGAAGCTTCCAGAGTACCGGCTTTTGAATACCTCGAACGGCCAGGGAAAACTGACGGCGCATATTAAGGATGCGGTAATCGGCGGAGACCATGCCAGCATGAAAAACAGCCCGTTAGATGAAAATAAGCCGAAAAGCGGACTGGGACTGGCTGATGATGATTACGGCTCATACTGGTGCAAGGCTGACTGGGACGACGGCGCAGTTTACCCGGGTACCACAAAGGGCATGACGATTACGCTGGATGATGATTATCAGATGAATTATTTTACATTCGCAGCAGCAAATCAGAAGGGCAGCCTGAACCTGGTTTCCATCCGGTACTGGAATTCAAAGGATACGGCTGCAAAAGACGTAAATGCCAGACTTTTAGAAAGACGCGACAGTAATGATAATATTTATTATATCGTTAAATTTGAACAGACTGTGACAGCCGGTAAAATACATATGAGCCTGGGGCGTTCCTGGTCAGACAGGAGCGAGATGCGCGTAGGAGAAATCCATTTCCATCATTATGATTCCCTGGAAGAGGATATTATGGGGCTTTATGAAGACGAGATGCATACGACATTAAAATCCGGCGTAACGAAAGAGCGGATTGCACAGCTGAAAGAACGCCTGGAAACCCCGGATGCGGCAAGCGGGGAGAAACATCCGCTGTACCGGGAGCTGTCTTTGGAATTAAAGACGGCAGAGGAAATTTTAAACGGAAACCTGGAGCCTTCTTATGAGGTGACGGCTTCTATTACGGCGGAAAAAGACAAAGATATTGGATTCGGCGGGCTGAATGCATGGCAGCCGCTTGGAAAAACAGCTTATGCGGGCGAGACGCTGCTTGTGTATGCGGGGCATAATACAAAGCGCACCGGAGAAAACGCAGAGCTTCAGCTTGTATTTACACAGCATCACGCAGAGGCGGCAAATGTGTCAGGAGCTGTCAGCCTTAAAATAGGCCGGAATGAAATCACAGTTCCGAAACTGGCGGATGCAGACTGCGAGCGCGGCGGACAGATTTATATCGCATATACAGGAAACAATGCTTCTGATAAATATGCAGTCCGTATCAGCGGCGGAAACAGCATTCCGGTACTGAATGTATACAAAAAAACCGGAGACGAAAGGAAAAAGGCGATTCAGGAATACATTGCAAAACTGGAAGCGCATACGGCTTCCCTGGAAAACCAGCATGCTCAGTATCACACAGGCGAAAACCGTACAGGCAGTACAGATTATAACTATGACCAGACAAACTGTATCTTAAATGCCACCGATATTCTGATGGACCAGATGATGTATTCGCTTCCGGCTTCCCAGGTATGGCAGGGGCTTAACAGTGCGCAGACAGCAGAACAGAAGGCTGAAAAATTAGACCGTGCGCTGCAGGCAATGGAAGATATGATGACACTGTTTTACCAGCATAAGGGCCTTAGCGGCAGTGCGGGAACGGTTCACGGGAACAATGCCCTTCCTTCCCAGCATCTGAATATCCGGTATATGCGGATGTTTGCAGGGGCGTTTATGTATGCAGCCGGGAACCATATCGGAATCGAATGGGGCTCTGCGCCGCTGGCATCCTCACCGGAGAATTGGAACGGCTTTGGCTGGGGCATTGCCCACGAAATCGGCCACAATATCAACCAGGGCTGTTATGCGGTGGCAGAAGTTACCAATAACTACTTCGCCCAGCTTATGAAGAGCATTTCTGAAAACGGTATTTCTGAAAACGGTGCTACACGTTTTCATTATGAGGATGTTTATCAAAAAGTAACGTCCGGCACGAAAGGACGCGCTTCAAATGTGATGGTGCAGCTTGCAATGTACTGGCAGCTGTATCTGGCATATGGCAAAGAGACCAATGACGGGCGTATTTATGACAGCTATGATAAAATGTTTGAAAACCTTTTCTTTGCAAGAGTGGATACTTACGCCAGAAATCCCAAGCAGGCGCCAAAAGACGGTGTCACCTTAACAGGAGACGGCGACCAGGACCTGATGCGGCTTTCCTGTGCGGCAGCAGAGAAAAATATCCTCCCGTTCTTTGAGCGGTGGGGAATGGAACCGGATGAAGGCACAAGGGCTTACGCAGAAAAGTTCAGTACAGAAGACAAAGCAATTTATTATGTAAATGAAGAGGTAAGGAAATACCGTATAGAACATCCGGACGAAAGCGGCACGATAGCCCAAACCGATGCGGTGATAAAAGCAGAGACACAGTCAGATTCGAACAGAGTATCTGTTACGATTCAGGCAGCGGAAGATAAGAAAGACCTGATTTTCGGCTATGAAATTATCCGTTCGATAATCAGCAACGGGGAAAAGAAATCAGAGCCTGTCGGATTTATCCGCATGGACAGCGCCGAATCCACGGTATTTACAGAAGAAATTTTTGCGGTGAATAACAGAGTGCTTTCTTATCAAGTACGGGCAGTGGACAAATATCTGAACTACTCGACCGCCAAAGATGCCGGCTCCGTGAAAATCGAGACAGAGGGAATACTGGATAAATCGGCATGGACGGTGGAAACGGATATGATATCTGAAGACGACACGGAAATCAAGGGCGATGAAAATGACCCGGACAGCGGCGACGGAGAGAATATGCAGCAGGCAAAAGTAAACAGCATCGAACGCATTATCGACGGCCTGGATACCGAAAACGGCACTTACCGGGGACAGTCCCAAAGCGGCGGCACCGCTTCGATTACGATTGACATGCACCGGGAGGAAGCAGTGACAGCGCTTAAATACCAGGGCAGCGCGGTATCAGCGGTTACAGTCGAAGTCAGCAGCGACGGCAGCCAGTGGACGGCAGTGAAAGAAAATGATGCCGGACTGTCCGGCTCTGACGGCGGCTGGAAGAAAGTCTGGTTTAACTCTGTGGATGAAGCAAAGCGCGGGGAATGGATTGGGACATATGACGCCAGATATGTAAGGCTCCGTCTGTCCGGTGTTTCCGAGGTTACGATAAAAGAAATCGAAATCTGCGGCCCGTCCGGGGATAATCTGGAGTTTTATAAGGAAGAAGGCGAAATAGCAGCCGGCATCTTATCAAAAGATTTTACTTATGGAGAGGATGCGGATAAGCATGTGATACCGGAAGGCTCTCTCGTATTTACCGGAACCTACAAAGGAAACCCTGCCTACAATGTTATCATGCTGTATGATACAAAGGGAAATGTCATTGGAGGCTCGGATGCTCAGGGCAGTACGCCTGGTGATACAGAAAAGGAACGTCTTGCAAAGCAGGTTATTTTTGCAGATGTGCCGGAAAATGGAAATCTCGGAGAAACCTCGGACGGTACATGGATTTATTACATCGAAAAGGAACAGTGGGACGAAGAATATGTCAGCCAGATAAGCGGAGTGCGCGGCGAGCTGTACCGTGTAGACGACGCTAAGGAAATGACAGGAGAGCGCATTGTTTCTGATACACAGATTTTAGAACTGCCAGAACAGCTGCCTTCTATTGAGCTGAAAAATAATCAAATCAGCAGATAAAAGACAGAACGTATATCAGCAAATGACAGATATATTTTGAAACAGCAGATGCTGATGAAACAGAAGAAATTAAAATAGAAAGAAGAATCAGGATGCAGATATTTTGTTACGGGACAGCTATTTGTTTTCCGGTAACAGAATCTGCCGGCCAGGCAGCGGTCTTTTAAAGGCAGCGGTATTCCCGGCTGGCAGATGCAGCATCCTGGCAGGGGAAACGAAATGAGAAAATGGATTTATATTCTGCTGGCATCCTTCCTGATGCTGCTTTACCGTCCGCCTTCTTTTGTGATGGCGGATGCGCAGGGGGTGCTTACAGCAGACAGCAAAAAAGAAAACATAACCGTAACGCTGAAGAAACCAGCCGGGGAGAACGACGCAGTCACATCTTTACGGTTCTGGATGTACGTATCTGTAAGCGAGGGAAGCACGAAACAGCCTTCCTTTCAGTTTTCAGAGGCATTGAAAAGCTCAGAAAAGATTGTGAGCAGCGCCGCGGTTACCAAGCAGGGCAGCGTGTATACAGCGGATATTGTGGTGGCTGTAAAGGATTTCGATATTTTCAAAAACGGCGGCCAGGCTGTGATAGGGACTCTGACGCTGCAGCCTTCGGACACATTCCGGGCACAGGCCGGCTTAGCGGGAGTATCCGGCGCACAGAGCGGCCAGCCTGTGCTGCAGTATGTAAGCGCCAGGGGCCAGGCGGTGCAGAGTGTGCCGATTGCGGGCGTGCGTCCGGTTGAATGCACAAAGTCAGCAGACGGGACAGCGCAGAATCCTTCAGGGCCGTCTGACTCGCAGGGGACGGTGATTCCAAACCTTCCAGTGACATCAGGCCAGGGCACGCCGGGCCAGGGTACGCCAGGCCAGACAGGCACTCCGGGCCAGGACGGAACACAGACCGCGCCCGGAGAGGATGAATCACAGACACCTGGCACAGACACCGGTGCAAAACCAGGCTCCGGGCAGGACAGCGCCCAGACATTTGATAAAAAGAAAGCGCTTACCTTAAAATTATCTGTAAAAAACAGCACCGGGCGCATTACTTTCAAATGGAGCAGGGCAGCCGGGGCAGACGGATATCAGATTTACCAGTATGACCCGGACACAGGAAAGAGCAGGCGTATCAAGACGATTCTAAATCCTGATAAAACCAGTTATTCAAAAGAAATGGAATATGGCACAGCCTATTCCTTCCGGGTACGTGCTTTCCAGACCTTGAAAAATAACAAAAGATCTTACGGAAGATTCAGCCAGGTCATGCATACAGTAACCGCACCGGCAAAGGTAACAGGCGTAAACATAAGCCGGCGCAGCCTTTCTAAAACAGTAATTTCCTGGAAAATAAAAGGAGCTGCAGAGGGCTTTCAGATTTACCGGAGTACGGGCCGCAATGGGAAATATACCCGCATTAAGACGATGGCAAAAGGCACGGCAAGGAAATATACAGGCATCAGACAGACACGCGGGCGTGTATATTATTATAAAGTAAGGGCATATGTGACGGGGACGGATGGAAAGCGGATATATGGAAAATTCAGCAGTGTAAAGAAAATGTAATTTGATAATGGCTGGCAGATTTTCCTGTCTGGAAGGATGCGCTGAAGTTCCGGGCGGCTGAAAGCGGAGGCCGGGGACATATATAACAGCGGAGGGCGGATAGAGCCATATCCAGCTATACAATCAGTTCCAAGAAAATGCTTGAAATAAAGGCTTTTGACAGGTTCGATAATCTGGCAGAAGCCTTTTGCTTTTATATTCTGGAGTAGTGGACAGACCTTGAAATGTAATTTGAACCCTCTTAATTCATTTGAACCCCTTTTAAAGTGCCATGTTCCCATATTTGAAAAAGCATCCTAAAGAAATTTTGTCAGAAATGGAGGGATAGCATGAATGCATTTGGATTGAGCATACGGTCTGTCCTGCGAAAGCGGGCAAAAACGATACTGCTTTTGCTGATTATATTTATAACTTCGGTATTCATATTTGCGGGATGGGCTTGTAAATCTGCCAGTATACAGACACAGAATGAAAGCAGACAAGCAATCAATATACAAAAGCTAACCGCCGTACTATGGCAGACCGCCATATGCGGCGGTCTGCCTGTTGGAAAGCGGGGGAAACAGAGGTAATATACTTACACGGCGGTCTGCGTTTGTGCCGCCCCTATATCGGACGAATGGTGATATGCCATATGCGGGTGATGATGTGTGCACCTTCCGCGCAAAAGCGTCAACGACTATTAATAATTAACAATAATTGACCGATATGTAAAATGACGAAATAAAACGAAAGGAAGGAAGCGGTATGGCAAAGGAAGAGATTACACCGAGCGAATGGCAGATCATGGAAGTCCTGTGGGCGTGCGGGGAGCCTTTGACATCCTCCGAGGTCTACAAGAGGATGCAGGGGAATGTGGATATGTCGATGAGGATGGTGCGGGTGCTGATGAACCGCCTGAACCAGAAGGACATCCTCGGCTACACGGTGGATGAGCATGATTCGAGGGTTTACCACTATTATGTGCAGAGGTCAAGGGAGGAATGCGTGAAGGAGAAAAGCAGGAAGTTTGTGGACAGCTATTTTTCCGGCAATGGGACAAATGCGATGGCGGCGCTTTTGCAGAGCTTCGCACTGACGGATGAGCAGATAAAAGAGCTGGAGGAGATTCTGGAGAAAAGCAGGGAGTGGGGGACAGAATCCACGGATAAAGAGGGTGGAGCCCATGCCTGACTGGTCACGGA
>CANDJC010000074.1 GCA_947384955.1 uncultured Eubacterium sp.
CCAGCTTTTTTCCAGAGTCACATAAGAAGGAAAAAATTTCCCCGCCCGGCTGACTTTGGATGAATTTACGTTTTGATTCTGGATGAAAGTTGGTTATTGGCTATATAAAATACTGGATGTTTTGGGTTTGAACTGCAATTGCTCAGCAGCTGCCATAATGTAAATTCTAACAGCGTAAATTGGGCCAATACCAGCCGGAGGGAGGAGATGTTTCCTTTCTGATGTGACTCTGGAAAAAAGCTGGAAGTTCTTAACTTTCTGCTCAATACCCAGGATTTGGGGACACAATGCCTATCGCCTGATAAAACTTTCAAGTCCCCAAAAGGCGCCTGCCTGATGCCAATGCATAGAGCCCGCGAAAACGCCAGGGCAGGGCCCGCCCCGCTTTATCGGGTGTCAGGCGCCGGTCCGTCCGCTATCACAGCGCTGCCGCAGAAAGTTTAGAACTTCCTGCTTTTTGGAAGCGGAACATCAGAAAGGAAACATCTCCTCCCTCCGGCGTCCCGAAAGCCCCCATATCCATCTTTACACCTCCCCTTCTGTTTGCTATAATCTAATATTAGAATACACAAAAATACGGCAGTTATACACACACCGCCGGCAAATGTACAAAATTTTCTATCATATCACAGGAGGCCGCATGATTCCCATTGTTACAAAATCGAAAGGAGCCCTTGACCGGAACACTGTTTTGTCAGCCAGCCAGACCCGTTCCCAGGGCGCCTTTACCTCACAGAACATCACTGCACTTAACCGCGCTTACGAATACAGCAGGCCCCAGTCCTCTGCCAGACAGCCCGTATCCCGCCAGAGCGCACAAACATCCGTGCCAGCAGCTGCACCGCCTGTTCAGCGCAGGCCATCTGCTGCTTCGCCTGTTCAGCACAGGTCATCTGCCGCTTCACCTGTTCAGCACAGAACTCCGGCTGCACCGCCTGTTCAGCACAGACCCCCAGCCCTTCAAAAGCCGGTTCTAAAAGGACAGAAGGCCCCTCTTTGTGCCGGAAGCTCTCCCGGTGTTTTAAAGGCCTGCTTTGGATGGAATGCTTTAAACGCGCAGTGCGATGCGGATGTATCTGCATTTCTGCTTGGCGCTGACGGAAAGGTTTTGGGTGATTCCTGGTTTGTTTTTTACGGGCAGACTGAAAGCCCTGATAAAAGCTGCCGGATTCAGACCGTATCCCGTGCAGACCGCGAAACGATTACCATTGATTTTGGAAGGCTGCATCCAGACGTAAAAAAGATTGTATTTGTACTGACGATTCATGAGGCTTTTGCTAAGAGGCTGCATTTTGGCATGATGAAAGATGCCTATATACGGATTCTGGATAAAAATGAGGCCGAAATTGTCAGTTTTCAGATACCGGAATATTATTCGAATGTCATATCGATGATGATTGGAGAGATTTACCAGTACAAAGACAGCTGGAAATTCAATGCGGTTGGAAACGGTGTGTCCAAAGACCTTGCCGGACTCTGCGGACTCTATGGCGTAGAAGTAAGCGGCTGAGATACCTGTGCTTATCAGGACAGAAATCTGCGTATTCACAGACTGGTTTGTGCCAGATAACGCATCTTTATGAAAACAGATTGTATAAATAAATGTCCTGGCAGTTCTGCAGATTTATGCTTACAGACTGCCCGACAGGAAGGATTGAGCTATGTTAACTTTTGAAACAGTCAATGAATTAACTCTGAAAGTCACCTGCAGCGGCAGCGATGTGCTGATTGCAAAGGCAGGTTCCTTTATTGCCGGAGACAGCCCGGGCGGAAAGAATTACCGGTTTGAAAAGCTGCTGCTCGGCCCGCAGAATAATTTTGCACAGGCTGCGTTCGGCTCCCTTGTGCGGCGCATGACCGGAGAAAATATCCCGCTGATGAAAGTCATGATGAACGGAAATTCGGTTACTTATTATGCAGACTGCAGCCAGCATGTTGTGATTTACAAACTGGCTCCCGGAGAAGTGATTTCTGTAGAATCGGAAAACATCCTTGCTTTTACTCAGGAATGCCATTACGAAGTCCGTTTTATCGGCTGCGGCGTCCTTTCCCAGAAGGGGCTGGCTACTACCCTTTTGACCGGAAACGGACAAAATTCCTATGTCGCTGTATTGTCTAACGGAAACCCGATTGTATTAAGCAATGTCGAAAGCCGCAGTACGCTTTCCGCAGACCCGGATGCTGTCATCTGCTGGATGAGCCAGTCCGGTTACTGCGACCCTCAGATAAAAGCCGACTTCAACTGGAAAACATTTATCGGCCAGGCTTCCGGGGAATCGTATGCGTTTGAATGGAGCGGGAACCAGCCTGTGACCGTGATTATACAGCCGACAGAACGAAGCGGCGGGATACGGCTTGGGATAGATTAAATTGTTAATTCTTCGTGCAAAACATTGCATTTTTCGTGCAGATAATATATACTGTAATCACCAGCAGGAAAGGAGATGGTTATATGGCTGGCTCTACTACGAACATCAGCATCCGCATAGATTCAGACCTGAAAGCACAGGCTGACAGACTGTTCGGGGAACTCGGCATGAACCTGACAACGGCATTCAATATCTTTATCCGCCAGTCCCTGCGTGAGGGAAGGATTCCCTTTGACATTTCCCTCAACCAGCCCGGCAGCGAAACAGCTGCCGCAATGCTGGAAGCAGAAAGGATTGCGAAAGACCCGTCAGTAAAAGGGTATACCGATCTGGACGAACTATTCGCCGACCTGAAAACATGAGAAACACAAAATATATAGTCAAAACCACCACACTGTTCAGGAAAGACTACAGACTGGCAGTCAGGCGCGGGCTGAACATTCAGCTGCTGGATGACATAATCGCCAGTCTTGCCATGGGAATCCCCCTCCCGGAGAAAAACAGGGACCACGCCCTGTCTGGAAACTGGGCCGGGCACCGTGAATGCCATGTGCTCCCAAACTGGCTGCTCATCTATCGCATTGACAAAGATGTCCTGGTACTGACCTTATCCCGCACCGGGTCACACAGCAGCCTGCTTGGTAAATAACCTTTACCTGCCGCCGTACAGGGCATTCCCTGTACGGCGGTTTTTTCTGTCTGTCCTCTTCTCTGTCCTGGTTCTATTTGAATCCTGCAAGAGCTGGTCAGCGGCTTATTTTTCCAGCGGCCAGATTACTCTTTCCCGCTTCCAGTAACCGCCTTTCGCAGTAAATCCACAGGAATCATCGTAGCGCCGAGAATCACGACCGTAATCCAGCCTGTTATGCCAAACGGCACACAGCTGAACATATTCCCAATCCATGTAAACAGCGGGAACGGAATCAGCGCTGCATTTACGATTAACGCCTGCACGAGTATAATCGTAAAAAATACCTTCAAAAATCCGGTATTCTGGTCGAGTCCTTTAAAAATACCGTAAGCATCATCCCGGACATTAAATCCGTTAAACAGAGCGCTTACAATAAACAAAACGAAGTAGCCGGTCAGATGCTGCTGCTCTGTTTCAAATAAGCCTGTAAAGAACGGCAGCTTCAGATACAGGAAGCTGACCGCAATCAGCCATGCGCCCATTGTCAGAATCTGTGACATCATTTTTCTGCTTACGATGCTTTCATCCCTTCTGCGCGGCTTTTCTGTCATATATTTCTCAAGCGCAGGCTCATTGCCGAGCATAATCGCGCCAAGACTGTCCATAACAAGGTTTACAAATAAAAGATGCGTTACCTTAAGCGGCTCCTCTACGCCGAAAAACGGTGCAATGGCGCTGACAACAACGGCCGCCACATTGATTACCAGCTGGAACTTGCAGAATTTTAAAATATTATGGTATATCGTGCGCCCGTACCAGATGGCATCTTTAATAGATTTAAAATTATCATCCAGGATGACTATTTTACCTGCTTCTTTGGCTGCTTCCGTACCGCTTCCCATAGCAAAGCCGACATCCGCGCGCTTTAACGCAGGAGAGTCGTTGACGCCGTCCCCGGTCATGCCGACTACAAGGTTCATTTCCTGGCAGAGGCGCACCATTCTGGATTTGTCCGTCGGCAGCGCCCGGGCAATGACACGGATATTCGGGATGATTTTCTTAACTTCCTCATCCGACATTTCATTCAGCTGGGCAGAAGAAAGCGCCCTGTCTTCTTCGCTTTTTAAAAGCCCTGCATCTTTTGCAATGGCGACCGCGGTTTCCAGACGGTCTCCGGTAATCATGACAACCTGAATGCCTGCATCCTGCACCATTTTAATCGCATCTCTTGCTTCCGGGCGGACATCGTCGCGGATACCGGCTAAACCGATAATCACGATATCATCGTTGACCGCGTTTTCCACTAACGGTTTTTCGGAATATCCAAACGCAAGGACACGCATCGCCTTCGAAGCCAGCGCGTCGATTTTTTCATTTAACGCCGCCTTGTCAATCTCTTTTACATTCCCGTCTGCATCTACAAATTTTACTGCCTGTGCCAGCAGTTTTTCCGGTGCGCCTTTATAAAATGTCTTTCCGAGGTTTTCGATTCTGGCCTGGCTGAATTTATTTGCAGAATTGAATCCCTGGCTCTGTGTAACCGTGTTATTTTGATTTGCATTGGCTGCGTTAAACGCTTCCTCGCCCATAAACTTCATCAGCGCCTGGTCTGTAGCATTGCCGCCGATAACATGATGTTCGGCATCAAACAGCGACTGCGTATTTTTTCCAATGGCTAAATCTAACAGTTCTTTCACCTTCGCATGCTTTCCAAGCTCCGGTATCGGAATCGAAGCGCCGTCCGCGGTAAAGAAATCTACAACCTCCAGCATTCCTTTTGTAATTGTGCCTGTCTTATCGCTGAACAGGATGTTTAAAGAACCGGCCGTTTCAATCCCTTCTGCTTTCCTTACAAGCACGTTATGGTCTAACATCCTGCTTGTATTCTGCATAAGCACGAGGGAAATCATCAAAGGCAGTCCTTCCGGCACCGCACAGACAATAATGACAACTGCCAGCGAAACAGCCTGGACAATATCCTGGATAATATCCTGAATGCTGTTTGCAAAATAAGCAGAAACCCCGCCAGCCGAGACAATAAAATACGCAAAATACAAAATAGAAATCACAATCGCGCCGATATAGCCGAACGTGGAAATCTGTTTTGCCAGCTTTGCCAGCTTGACCTTCAGCGGAGAATCCGGTTCGTCCTCCTGCATTTCTTCTGCCATCCGGCCCATCATCGTTTTCAGGCCGACCCTGCGGACATCCAAAACGCCTTCGCCGTCAAATACAACCGCCCCGCGAAACAGGGAATGCGCATCTACAAACGTATCGCCTGTAATATCATCCGGCAGCTGAAAGCTCTCTTCGGCTGCTGTTTTCTTGCATTCTTCCGCTTCTCCGTTCAAAGCAGAATTATCGACCCGCAGCGACCCGGAAACCAGGATGCCGTCAGCCGGAATTTTATTGCCGGACTGAAGCAGCACCTTATCACCCGTTACCACATCGTCTACATCAATCACCGTAACGACGCCGTTACGGTATACTTTACATTCATCCTTTTTGGTACTGTCTTTTAATTCCCTGTATTTTGTATCACTCGATACACCTGTTTTTGCTGACACAAAAGCTACAATGAGCACTGCTGCAATGGTGCCGAGCGGCTCATAAATCTCTGCGTAGCCAAAGAAAAACATCACAATCATCAGAGCCGCAATGGCTAAAAGCACTCTGATCATCGGGTCACTGAATGTTTCCTTAAACTCTTCCCAGAATGTGGTCGGCTCCGAATCCGGAATCTCATTTGAGCCGTATTTACTTCTGGACTCCTCCGCCTCTTTATCTGTCAGCCCGTTAAATTTCATAAGTAATCTGTCCTCCAGTTATTCTTCCATAACACATATACCCTGTTATGATTTTCGTCCCGCTCTGACGGCGGAAACATGTTATTTCATAATATAGTAATATTCTTTCGTAAAAATCTGTTTTTATACAGCTTCTGTGCCGCTTTCCGCTTAAAAGTTATACATAGCGGTTCGCAAGCTCGCCAAGGCCAGGGTCGTTTGTGCCCTGTCCGACAGCGCTGAACTTCCATTCTCCGTTATGGCGGTAAATCTCGCCGAAAATCATAGCTGTCATCCCGGAATAATCATCCGTAAGGCTGTATTTTAACATCTCTTTATTATCTCTCTGGTCCACAAGACGGATAAACGCATTCTGAATCATTCCAAAATGCTGCCTGCGCTGCACGGCCTGATAAATATTTACCACAATCACAATGCGGTCATATTCTGCCGGAATTTTGGAAAGGTCGATTAAAATCTGCTCGTCATCCCCTTCTCCGGCCCCCGTCAGATTATCACCTAAATGCTGTATGGCGCCGGTTCTGTGCCCGAGATTTCCAAAATAAACAATATCAGACTTATCACAAAGCCTGCCATTTCTTAACAGCAGGGCAGAAGCGTCGCAGTCAATCGGCTTTGGCTTCGGTGCAAAAAAACCGCCCCGGGCTTTCTGCGCTTCATCCCATCCAAGCCCCGCCATAATTTTAGAAAGGCCCGCATGCTCCTTTGTTAAACTTACCTTCTGCCCTTTTTGCAAACTAACTGACATGAAATTCCTCCTTCACTCACTCTGGCATCTACTCCGCATCTATGCCGTAATTAGCGCACAGTGCCGCAAGACCGCCCTGATAGCCGCTTCCAATCGCATTGAACTTCCATTCACTGCCGCTTTTGTACACTTCGCCAAATACCGCTGCCGTTTCAATCGAAAAATCTTCGCCCAAATCATACCGCAGCATCTCTTCGCCAGTATCTTCATTATAAATACGGATAAACGCATTGTTAATCTGTCCGAAATTCTGACGCCTTTTTTCCGGTTCATAAATGGTCACGGTAAAGGCAATTTTCGTAATATTGTCCGGCACCTTTGACAAATCCACTCTAATCTGTTCATCATCCCCTTCTCCGGCGCCCGTCAGATTATCACCCATATGCTCTGCACAGCCGGACGGATGCTTTAGATTTCCAAAGAAAACAAAATCCTCCTGCCTGGATACCTTTCCTGTATCTGTGAGTAAAAAAGCTGCGGCATCCAAATCGAAATCCCCGCCTGTGTCAAACTGGTTCACATCCCATCCTAAGCCTACGACTACTTTTTTCAGTCCCGGATTGCCTTTTGTAAGGCTTACTTTCTGGCCTTTTTGCAAACTAACTGGCATGATTCAAACCTCCTATACTGCCCCTGTTCTGATTTTCTGGTTTATTTATCTGTTCTGTTTCAGTCTCTGCTTTTTTTCCTGCTTTTATGCTGCTTCTATTCCATAATGAGCGCAGAGTGCCGCCAGTCCGCCCTGGAAACCGCTGCCAATGGCGTTGAACTTCCATTCTCCGTTATGTCTGTACAATTCTCCGACTACAACAGCCGTCTCTATAGAAAAGTCCTCTCCCAGATCATACCGAATTAATTCTGTGCCCGTCGCTTCATCTACAATCCGTATGAAAGCATTGGAAACCTGCCCGAAATTCTGCCTTCTGATATCTGAATCGTAAATCGTGACGGTAAAGGCCACTTTTTCTACATTTGGCGGAATTTTTGTAAGATCGACTTCAATCTGCTCGTCGTCACCGTCGCCTGCACCGGTCAGATTATCGCCCATATGCTTAATCGCACCGCTTGGATGCTCTAAATTGCCATAAAATACAAACTCTTTTTCTGTAGGACATTTTCCATTCGCGCCGGTCATAAACGCTGCGGCATCCAGGTCAAAATCTGCGCCGGAATCAAACGCATTGACATCCCATCCTAAACCAACCATAATATTTTTCAGACCCGGGTTTCCCTTTGTCAGATCTACTTTCTGGCCTTTTGATAAATTAATCGGCATAACTGCTTCCTCCTATATTTTATTTATTTGCTGCTGGAAAGTTCTGGTTTCTATTTTATCACAGTAAAGAGGGGATGTCACGAAGTTTTTCAGAATATCTGTACGGGGGATGTCATTTCATGCGGCGGTTCAGGCTTCCTGTCCGTTTTGCGAAAAATTTATTAATGACACAGCAATTTTTTTATGATACAATCACAGTACGAAAACACGCCTGAATAATTCAGGGAGGAGAATGCTTCATGAAAAGCCAGAAAACAGAACGCAGTTTAATCGAATATATTTTATCCCTGCTGTACATTCCCGAAAACGGTTTGACAGATACTTCCAGCAGGCCGGATGAGAGGCAGTGTACACAAAATTCCCAAAATATCCAGACAGCGTGCGGCCTGATCCGGTTTATGGATGAAATGCCCGGCGGCTTTTTAATCTATCATGCAGATGGCGATGAAGAAATCATCTATGCAAACAAAGCGCTGCTTCGAATCTGCCAGTGCCAGACATTAGCAGAATTCAGGGATTTTACCGGTAATTCATTCAAAGGCTTTGTATACCCTCAGGATTTGGAAGCTGTGGAGGAAAGCATCAAAAAGCAGGTTGCCGAGAGCCGGTATGACCTGGACTATGTAGAATACCGGCTGCAGCGCAAAGACGGCAAAATTCTGTGGATTGAAGATTACGGGCATTTTGTCCGCAATTCCTCGATTGGGGACATTTTCTATGTATTTATCGGAGATGCAACCGAAAAAATACTGAGCCATCAGACGCTTCTGCAGGAACAGTCACAAAAGGAACAGCATTTGAAAAACCTTTTGAATGATTATAATAAAGAACGCAAGGTTATTAACCAGGAGCATCTGCGCCGTCTTGAGGTCATCGAAGGACTCAGTGTCAATTATGAATCGATTCTTTATGCTGACCTGGATACAGACAAAGTGCTGCCGTACCGTTTAAGCAGCCGTACCATCGTACAGTTTGAACAGACGTTTCAGCCGCGCAGACTCAGCTGGTATCTTCCGGATTATATCCAAACATGGGTGCATCCGGAAGACCGTGAATATGTCGCAAAGCTTACAGACCCGGAATATATCCGCGACAGGCTCTCTGGCCAGAAGACCTTTTACCTGAATTACAGAGTCTTAAAAGACGCAAAGCCGCAGTATTTACAGCTTCGGATTGTAAATGTGGGAAACAAAGACCGGATTTCCCAGATTGTCATGGGTTACCGCAGGGTGGATGATGAAGTACGCCGGGAAATGGAGCAAAAAACACTGTTAGAAAACGCGCTGAATAACGCAAATCTTGCCATTAACGCAAAGAATACGTTCCTTTCTAATATGTCCCATGACATCCGCACGCCGTTAAATGCTATCTTCGGATTTACAGCGCTTGCGAAAAACCACCTGCAGGACACGGATACGGTAAATTATTACCTGGATAAAATCAATGCCTCAAGCGAACAGCTGCTGGATTTAATTGACAAGGTTTTAGAGCTCACCTGGTCGGATACGGATAATATCGGAATTCTGGAAACCGAATGCAGCCTGACACAGATTATTGAAAATGTCAGGGATTTTCTGTCTGCACAGGCAGCGGATAAAAATATTACTCTCTCTTTAGATTTCACCGGACTGACTCACTGTGACATCTACTCTGACCCGGATAAATTAGAAAAATTTCTGATATATCTGACTCACAACGCAGTCACATACACGCCGGACGGAGGCAGGGTCTTAATAAGCGCAGCCGAACTGCAGACACTGCCAAATGACTATGCCATTTATCAGATTATTGTAGAAGACAACGGCATCGGCATCAGCAGCGATTTTATGAAATCTCTTTACAAACCATTTGAACGGGAGAAAAATACTACCTTCAGCGGCGTGCTCGGCACAGGGCTCGGGCTTACCATTGTTAAAAATATTGTAGAAGCTATGGGCGGGACGATTGCCGCACAGAGTTCCCCGGGCAGCGGCAGCAAATTCATTGTTACCCTCCGCTTCCGCACACAGTCGCATCCTGTCATGCCTTCTATGAGTGCAGAGGATACCATTACATATTTAGCGGACAAGAAAATTCTGCTGGTTGAAGACAATGAGATTAATCTGGAAATTGAAACCGCGCTTTTAGAAAGCCTCGGATTTCAGATTGATACCGCATCCGACGGGAAAATTGCGGTAGAGCTTATGGAAAAAGCAAATCCAGGCGACTATGCGCTGATTCTTATGGACATTCAGATGCCTGTGATGAACGGCCATCAGGCCGCAAGGGCGATTCGAAAGCTGAAAAATAAAGCACTGTCGCGGATTCCGATTATCGCCCTGTCCGCGGATGCGTTTGAAAGCGACAGACGCAAATCCATCGAAAGCGGCATGGATGCGCATCTGCCCAAACCTGTCGATATTCCTGTGCTGTTAGACACCATTGCAAAAACGCTGCTGGCACATAAACACCTGTACGGGACATAACCTGACAGATATAATGAAAAATAACGATAACCTCTTTGAAAAATGGGTTATCGTTATTTTTTTACTGCCGGAACGTCCGCATCGCATCAATCGTCTGCTGTATCAGCTCATCCAGGCTCCATCCAAGCATATCCGCCCCTCTTTGAATCACTTCTCTTGAGCATCCTGCCGCAAACCCTTTGCTTTTATATTTTTTCTTAACAGACTTCACCTCCAGGTCCTGCACGCTTTTAGACGGCCGCATGATGACAGCCGCGCCAATCAGCCCTGTAAGCTCGTCCACCGCATACAGCACCTTTTCCATCTCATGCTCAGGCTGAATATCCACAGTCAGCCCGTATCCATGACTTGCCGCAGCATGAATCAGCCTTTCGTCTGCGCCCCTTTCACGCAGAATCTCCTGTTCTTTGATGCAGTGCTGGTCCGGATACATTTCAAAATCCAGGTCATGCAGAATCCCGACGGTTTCCCAAAAATCCTTTTCCTCCCCGTAACCGAGCTTTTCTGCAAAATAGCGCATGGTTTTCCCCACAGTCTGTGCATGCTCCAGATGAAATTCATCTTTATTGTATTCTTTTAATAAATTCCAGGCTTCCTCCCTGTTCATAATCTTTCCCTCCGTGTCAGCTGCTGTAGCAGCTCTTTGTAACTTTAAAAGCACCATAGTACCATTTATCTGCTGCGTCAATAGACAGAAAAAAATTACCATTCAGCAAATTGCAATTTTGCCATTCACGTTAGAGCAGCCTTAAAAGCTGTACCAGCTCATGCGATTCATACGTTTCTGATGTGGTCTGTCTGGTGTCAAACTGTGAAAAACGATTGTTACGGTAAAAAGATAACAGCTTTTCCTTATTTTCTGTTTCCAGAAATGTTACCATGCCGCCGCCCAGATACTGCATCTCCTTGATTTTATTCCATGCCAGTACAAGCAATTCCTCTCCAGTAATCTTTTTCTCTGCAGCATTTGCATAATTTTTGCCAAGCTGGGCAATAAGATATGCCGACATGGTATATGTATCTGAACTTTCATCCAGTTCACTGACACGCAGCAGCTTCCTCTTTACGGTATTGCTTACTGTCTCTCCCCTTATTGTCAAGGGCTTTAATGCAAGAGTAAAATATCCAGCCAGCACCATGCTGTCTGCATCAAATACAAGATAGGTTACTGATTGATTTTTTTTCGTAAACTCTGCCGAGTTTTTTTTCAAAAAATGCTCAACATCCGGATTCCTTGGACAGGAAAAACTGGAGAGAACCTGAAGAAGCCTGCTCTCTCCGAGTTTTGGATTATCACTATTAAGAAAACGCCGAATATTGATAACTGAATATCTATTTGCTTCCAGCATTTGCCTTCTCCCATTTTGTCATAAATTCCGCCAGTTCTGCTTCGTCAGTTATCTCGTTTACAGATATAGGTATCTGAACAGGCCGGTTTTTAGCAGATTCTTCAATCGCATTAATAAACATCTCCACCTGTTTTTGCCCCGATATAACAAAATTCTTCGTAATACTTGATGTTGCCATAGAAACCACCTCCTTTATCAGTATGGCTCTTTTTTCACCGCTTACTCTGTTTCAGCGCAGTCCGCATATGTTCCTGCCTATATTTTACGATTTAACCTGGTTTCCCAGTACAAATTCCAGCAGTTCTTCTGAGAACACTGCTTTTCCAGGCATTCTGCAAATGCCCTGGCTCAGGCTGAGGCTGCCAATGCCTCCGCCTGGAACCGCTGCGGCGTCTGCCTGCTCTAACAAAGGAATGTCGAACTCACTATCCCCCGCTGCAAATATGACCGCGGATTTTTCCCGCTTTCCAGCCGGCACCGCTGCCTTTTGCAAGCCCGAAGCCATTACCGTATCCCGGATGTTCAGGCGTTCCTTCATCCGGTTAAGCGCCATGCCTTTATTCAGATTTTTAGGAACCGCATAAATCTTCTCCCCATTTTGAAATACATCGATAAGCTTAGGATTTAACCGTTCCCTTAAATACTGTACGGCATTTTGCGCAGCACGGTGCTTTGTAAAAACAAACAGCTTTGCAATATCCCGCACTTCCAGCGTCCGGCCTGTGTCACGTTCCAGATAAAACGCCGCTTTTTCCAGCTCCTGTCTGCTTTCTTCCACAAGCTTTAATGACTGCCGGTACCATGCTTCGTCTGTCTTCCCGTCCGTAAGCAGCACACCGCCGTTACAGGCCAGTGCGTGCCGGATATTCCCGATGCCCAGCTGAATGCGGCTGTACTGCTCCACCGTCCTTGTCGTTACCGGAATCAGAAGCATCTGCTTCATAACTGTCTGTAACAGGCGGTATGTCTTTTCTGTAATGAAAGAAATCTCGCGTCCCTGACAGATTTCCACACAGCGCTTTTTCACCCCGATATCATGCTTATAAGAATAAATCAGCGTATTGTCTAAATCAGCAAATAACAGGTTCATGTCATTTTACGGCTGGTTCACAATGCCTGTAAATAAAGGCAGTCCGTCACTTCCGGTCACTGCGAATAAAAACGGGCGGTCCAGTACAAAATCAATCTCATCTTCCGGCATCAGCGCTGCGGTAGCATCAATCCCGATTACCGTATAAGCTGCCGCCGTGATTCCCTCTTCATCCACAGCCGCGCGTGCCGCATGGTCTGCCGTTGATACATAAAGGGCTTTATCATCTTCTGTCATCGGCGAAAAGTCAGATGTTTCCGGCGCAAATACATCGGTTACCCCAAGCTTTTTCAGTCCGTCCTTTAATTCAAACCGGGAAGTTACGTCAAATTTCGGAACAGACAGATTTATCGCCGCATGTTTCTGGTTCTCCCAGCTGTTTTTTTCTGCTGTCACAAAAAACTCCAGCGCCTCGCTGTCACTTAACAGCTCTTCTGCTGTCGTGTTCTCATTCGGGAGCAGGAACCACACGCTGCCGGTTCCTTCCAGTCTCTGGGATACCGCCGAAAACTTTTCTCCCCAGTAATACGTATCCTGCATGTTATCCTTTTTCATAAAATCACAGGTCACATCGCCAGATGCCGCATGGAAGACATCCTGCTTTGTATTTTCTTTTAAAAATTCATGATGCCATCTGGCCCGGAAATAGATTGTGGAGGCAAGCGCCATCACGGTATCCGCACTGAATTCCTCATTCGCCGCCTGCTCTTTTAAAAGTCCGCCGGTCTGCTCGTTCAGCCAGTTTTGCAGCATCTGGTTAAACTGGTCAGAGCCCATGCTGCCTTTGAAGGACGACGCATAATAATGGTCAGCCAGTGACTGCAGCGTGCCGGTATGAAATGTTACATCTTTATTCAGCCACAGGGAATTTGCCAGGATACTCGTTACCGCCTTGTCGTTGCGGTAACTGGCATTCCACAAATCTGCCGCTTTCCTGCGCAGGGATTCCATATCACTGCTGCCCAGAAGGTCTAAAATCTGCTGTCTGCTGCTGCCGTCCGTAACTTCCGCAAGCATTCCTAACGCCATATAAACATTGAGCGGAGAATAGATGCGGTTTTCCTTTTCTGCCCCGGATAAAAACTGACGGATGCTTTTTGTCATAAATCCGTCCATTCCGTCCGCATAGCCTGTAATTGCACGCCGCGCACGGACATCCTCCTGCCAGGCATCGTATGCTTTGGAATAACCCTTGTCGTCAAATTCACCGTCTGCATTTGTATAATCCGCTTCATCCGGATATGGAGACACCTTCGGATAAACAGCCTTTACCACCGCGTTTCCATCATTCATGCCGTAAACCGCCCGGATATCATCAAGCGGGTTATTTTTGGTAATTTTATAGTATTTATTTCCCGTGCGCATCTTATTTCCCGCAAAGTATGCTGTTTTTTTCGTGCCGTCTTTTTTGTAAATGACCAGTGTTACAAAACCGGTTTTCGTTTCCTCTGCCGTATTCTTTATTTCTTTCAGCTCCATTCCGGCTAGCAGGCGGTATATCTTTTTTACCGTTTTGCTGTCTTCTGCTGACTGGCTTCCATCGGAACCAAATCCGATTTTTTTCGTTTTTTGATATAGCTTTTTCGTAAATACATGGTTGCGGTACGTAACTGCCTGCTCTTTCGCCTGAGCCGGGGTGCCGGGCGAAGCTGCCTGTATCATCGGAATGACCATGGCAGCAATTAACAGGATGCCAAGCACCGCTTTTTTTAGTTTTTGTTTCTGATTTTTCTGATTCATATTTACTCCTTTCCGCAGCCGTATTTTCTAACATTCATTACGGCAGCCGCCCGGTATCTTTCAGCTCCAGGCTTTTTGATATGCAATTCTGGGACTTCCGTCTGCTGCGTAAATGCGCCCGCATTTTTGATATCCGTTTTCTTCTAAAAGATGCTGCATAACCGCATTATCCGCATGCGTATCTGCCCGGATGTTTGATATCCTGGATTCGCAGAACTGCTCACAGATGCGGAATAAGCCGGTTCTTTTTCCATTTCCAGCCATGCGGTGTATCGTTCCGTAAGAGCCCTGCTTTACCCACTCTCCCTGCTCGATGCACCGGTAAGTTTCATCTTCTCCGATTATAAATGCAAATACTCCGACAATTTCCTTATCGTCTGTAATCACATAACTGTTCCCGGCTGCAATGTCGCCTGCTATTGTTTCTTTCGGCGGATAATTCTGCTTCCACTGGTTCGGATTTCCAGACAGGCGCATCCTTTTTCTGGCATATTCATAAATATTTAAAATTACTTCTAAGTCATCAAAGACTGCTTTTCTAATTACCATTTTTCTGCCTCTTTTTATTTTTTATCCAGCATCCTGCCATCCTACGCCCGTTTTTCCGGCACATGATACATCTGCTGAAATTCCTGGCGGATATTCTCAAGCCGTGCCTGGTCCTCGATGCGCTGCTTTCTAGCCTGCTCCTGTATCTGCCTTGTTTCTTCAATACCGGATACAATCGTCTTCCATGTCGTTTCGAGCGTTTCAATTTTAATTGAACTGCCGGAAGCTAACTGTGCCGTATACTTAGACTGTTCTACGGTATTGCGCGCATTTTTAATCAGCATTTCATTTGTCTTTTTATCCAGGGCTGACATGGCATCTGCCTGAATCCGCTGGCGTTTCAGCATAATCGCCTGAGCCAGTGCCTGTTTAAACACCGGAAGTGTAATAATAAACGCAGAATTGATTTTTCTTACAAGATTCATATTGCTGAATTCCATAGTTTTAATCATCGGAATCGACTGCATAGCCACGCTCTCCGCGGTGCGAAGGTCCTGGGTTCTTTGCTCGAGCATCATAAGCGCCTGGTTTAAGGTGGTCAGCTCAAACTGAATCGAGGTATCGCCCGTAGCCGCCATATCGGCTTCCCTTTGGGCAATATATGCCCGAAGCTCCCCGCAGCCCTGTTCCCCGGCTAAAATATATCTGACCAGCTCATGATAATAATTTACATTTGCCTCAAACATCTGGTTTAAGTTCCGGTTTGCCTGTTTGATTTCGGATTCATACTGCTTTAACTGCACATAGATTTTATCGACTTCATCCCCCATTGTATGATATTTGTCTAAAATCTTATCCAGCTGTTTTCTCATATTTCCAAACAGTTTCGCAAAACGGCCCGGATTTTCCTGGATTTCATCAATGTCAAATTTATCCATAATTTTTGCCAGTGTATTTAACATCTCGCTGGAATTGTCAATCTGGGACATATTCATGCTGTTTAGTACCACATCGGATGCCTTGGATACCTCCTCTGCTGCCTGTGCCCCGAAAGAAACAATCGTTTCCAGATTATCGATTTCAATCATGCTTGTCAGCTCATCTACTTCCGGCGAGTTTACGAGCACTTCGTTTAAGTGTTCACGGTCCGCTGCAATATCGTACTGCTGCACAATCTCGATTTCATTCTTATTCTCTGCCCCATAATTCCCATTTCCTGCTGTCTGCGCCGCAGACGCTGCCTTGCTAAAATCCAGTCCCATACTTATTTTCCTCTCTTAAAAAATTTATCCCGCCATCTGATAAGCGTCTTTCCCGGGATGTTTTCGATATCCGGCACTTTCAGGTCATACATATATTCGCCTGCCTGGTGCTCTTCAGCCTTGTTTCCATTAAAATGCTTTTCTATATTCTGATAACCTGTCGGCACAAAAAATACCACATCAAACCCAATCCGGTTCAAAAATGCCGTCAGAATGGTATCCTCTAAAGATATGATTTCTTCAGTAGTATTAATGTATATTAATTTTGGATTTTTTTTCGTAAAATCAAACTTCTGTATCAGCCTTACAATTTCCTTCGGCAGATTTAAAATAACCGCGATGGCCGTATACTCTGTACCGTTTTCAAACATTCCCCTGACAGCCTTCTGCTCTAACAGCAGCTGCAGCTTATCCAGTATATAATCCTGTATTTCTTCCCTTAAGAAAGCATATGGATAATCCGGATGCGCCTTGATTTTATCTCTTTTAAGACGTCCGTTTTTATAAAATTCCGCCGCACGGGCTCTCATGGGATTCGGCGCCCCGTGCTCTAAATACGGCGCTTTTTTAATCACAAACGTATCCTCTGTCACCAGCTCCCTGATTCCCCGCCAGTATTGCTGCACATCCCCGTCTTTTACACCGGATATTTTCGCAAAAATCACCGGAATATGGGCTTCGTTTTCCACTGTGCAAAAATTCGGCCTGTATTTTACCTCCTCCTGCCAGAGTATTTTAATTTCTTCATACATCGTTTTTAACGTAACGGTATGCGCTTTTTGAAACTGCCTTTCACGGTACATGCCAGTATCCTGATACATCAGCGTATCCAGCTCCCGCTCCGCATGATAGGCTGCGGTAGCCATCTGTACATTTGTATGTTCCTCCGGGAACTGACGGATATCTGCCGATGCCGGATAATGAATTTCATACAGCAGACGGTCTTTTAAGCAGCATTTCTGATTCCGGTTCGGACAGAGTATGAGCACATCTGCCGGAAGCCTTGCCAGAAACTTTAAAAATAATGCCTCATTCGCATCCCTGCATCCGCCCATATAAATAAAACAGCCCGGGCCGGATTCCTTCCAGTCCGCAAAAAGCCTGCCCTGGTATCTTTTCAGCCAGCACAAAAGATATACTGCCTGGCTGGTCAGCCTGTTTAAGCTGACCGGCTCGTCAGATTCCTCTGCTTCCAGACGAATCACATCCACAAAGGCTTTTATCATCATGCGCTGCAGTTTTGTATCCGCGGCAAAACGGATATTCGACGACAAATCCTGTATCAGCTGGTCCGTCTTTGTATAATGGTTTCGATGAACAGACGCGATTTCTTCCATGGAAGGCCGCCCCATGCTTTCATTGATAATCACAGTCTTGTGCCCGCTGTTTTTTAATTCCAGCTGGAACTGGTATAAATCCTGGACATACGAGACTTTATCCCAGACACCGGTAATCCTACAAAAACAGTTATAATAAAAGCGGGGGTCGTCTCCCCTTTGCGGCATGCTTTTCTTAAAATCCGAAAACACATTCAAAGGCATGGATTCATCTGGATTTTCATAGCCTGTTCCATTTGCATTTCCCTGCATCCATGCATTGGTGCAGTTTGTGCGCTGCGGCCTGTGTCCATACAGCCTCTCAAGGTCTGTTTCACGCCTGATTTCTTCCCGTATCCGCTTTAAACTAAAATCCGGCGGAAATTCCTTCATGCCCGGCAGCTTCAGCTCTGACGACAGTTTTGACGCCGCATCGGATTTTAAATAATTCGCATCCCCGTGATACTGCACCAGCAGGACATCGCAGCCTGCATTCGATAAAATGGACAACAGCATCAGCTCATAATAACTGATATCCCCCTCATATAAAATCTTTGGAATCTGATTTTCCCCGAGCCGGTTTACGATACGCTCAAATTTATAATACAGCCAGCACATGCATTTAATATACGCATTTTTCAGCATGTATTCCGTCTTTCCCGCCTTCTGCAGCAAAAATAATGCGTCATAGAGCGAGAGCGCTACATGCTCCCTCTGGTGGTCATTCATCCGGGGAAGCCATTTTTTCAGGCTCGCAGACAAAAATCCTGTATCCATTTCAAAATACATGCCCATCACTTCATGATAATAAGACAGATTCTTTTCATCAGGATTTGGCAGCCTTCCTTCGATAATGACTCCGTTTTTTACCGCCTCTTCATAATAAGCGCGGATAAAACGTGCAGCTTCCTCGTTATAACCGTTCACTCTGTAAAAATATACACCCGGATTTTCCCGTTCGTTTAAAGGTCTGAAATAATCATTTACGTTTTGAATATTTAAATGTCTAAACACAAGCCTCACCTTCTTGTATCATAAAAATCCCTGCAAAAACAGCCTGATATTCTCATACCCGACAGCCAGGTTAATATTCTGTCCCCGGTCAAAACCCGCTGTACTGATGCCTATGACCTCCCCGTACCTGTTTAAGAGCGCGCCGCCGGAGCTGCCGCTTGAAATCGGCGCGGTAAACTGTATCATATCGACACCGTTAAGATTCCGAAACCCGGATATAATGCCGTCCGATACCGAATTAAACAGACCTAAGGGGCTTCCAATCGCCGCAACACTCTGCCCGCGCACCAGCCGTCTGTCCCCATGATAGATTTCAAGAGGGCTTAACCTGCGGTCAATACGCAAAAGAGCCAGGTCCAGTACCGGATTATATTTAATCAGTTCATCAGTCTGATATTCCACGCTGTCATTTTCGATGCGCACAGAATAAGAATATCCGCCTCTTGCTACGTGGTCATTCGTAAGTATGTATCCGCCGCGTCCGGCCATAATGCCGGAGCCTGTGGAAATAACTTCTCCTTCTTTATCACGCACCGCAATCATCACAACCGAGGAAGAAAGCGCCGCCAGCTCCTCAAAAGACTTCTCCCGCCGCGGCTGCATCCCCCGCAAAGCCGGCTGTCCCGGATGCTCCAGCACTGCATGCGTGTTTCCCGGATGCCGTGCCGATGTATCTGCCGGATGCTGCGGCGCTGTATCTGCCAGCTGCGGCGTGCTGCGGCGCCTGACACGCTGCGGGATTTTCACAGCAGGCTTTTGCCTGTTTTCCTCCGATGCCTCTCTGCCCCCTTCAGCAGCCGGAATCTCTTCCATGCAAAAATCCCCGGCCCGTACCGCTTTTGAAAATTTCTGCATTTCCTCTCCCTGTATATCCTGCCTGCTTTGAAGCAGTAATACATCACATCCAGTCAGTGCCAGAAAATAATAAAACAGATATTCCTGAACCTTTGTCACATTCCGGGCCGCAATTTTCACACACCCGTTCCCTTTCTGCTGTTTGATGCCTTTCAGTACAAAATCAAGCCAGAACAGTATTTTTACAGCAAAATTTCTGCGCATCGAATCCGTAACGGACGGCTTTGCGGCACAGTAAACAGAAATAATTTCCTGCAAAGCCGCTCCAGGCTGCCTGAAAGCTTCTCCAGGTTTTCCGATGCCGGTATATCCTGATGCTGCCAGATGTTCATAACGCTGCGTATAATATCTGGTATTCTCCGCCGGCAGAAGATTTGGCAGTGCATTTACCATATGATAAAACAGGTTTCCATGTTTCATCTCTTCTGTCAGTCTTTTATCCATTTCACGGACTGCACCGCACAGCTCACTGCTCCATCCAAGTATCCTTACAAAATAAATCCCCCTGCTATGCTCTTTGAAACTGCCTCTGATATCAGCAAATCCTTCCAGAAAATCCGTTTTTATGCTATTATGCCCATATCCTGCAGTTTTTTCCATTCCTATCACCCGCCTGTCTTTCGCCGGAGCGCCTGGCCAGATTTACTCAGATTCCCTCCCGGCAGAATTTACTCTTTTTCCAGAATGCCCCTGGATACGGACACTGTAACTTTATTCTATCACATGTTTCTATTTTTATCTACCATTTCATATGAATATATGATATATTGGGTAACAGCCGCTAACAGTTCAGATACCTTCACTGTTACATGAAAAAATGCACAGACCTGTCTGAACTGTTACAACAGCCGTTCAGAATGAAAAACAAGAAAAGGAATACATACCATGAAAAATTCATCCTTATATTACAGCATCGGACCGCTGTTATACTGCCCCGCCAGCCGGGAAACAATAGCCGCCTCCATTATCCGCCAGAATTTTGGCAGCCATTTTTCTCTGGCTCTGTGCCTGGAAGATACCATTAATGATAACTGTGTAGAAGCCGCCGAACATACCCTCGCCGCCTCCCTGGACCAGATTTTCCTCGCAGAAAAGCAGCGCTCTTTTTATCTGCCCAAAATATTTATCCGTGTACGCCATCCCGGTCAGCTCCTGCGTCTGATGCATCTGATGAAAGACAGCATCGGTATCCTAAGCGGATTTATTATCCCTAAATTCTCACCTGAAAACGCAGATGCCTACATACAGGCTGTTATTTCGGCAAACGAACAGGCAAAAAAACCTCTGTACTGCATGCCGATTTATGAAAGCGCCAGCCTGATAGACCTTAGAAGCCGTTATGACATCCTTTATGCTTTGAAAGAAAAACTTAAGCAAATCGAGGAACTGGTGCTCAATATCCGGGTAGGCGGCAATGATTTGTGTCACCTCTTTTCTTTCCGGCGCCATGCAGACGAATCCATCCATAAAATCCGCCCGGTTGCTGATATCTTCAAAGACATCATCACCGCCTACGGAATGGATTATGTCATATCCGGCCCTGTATTTGAATATTACAGCGGCAGCTGCTGGAAAGACGGGCTGATAAACGAAATCTCCGACGACAGGCTCTGTGGATTTATCGGAAAGACCGTCATACATCCAAATCAGATTCCTGTTGTAAACAAAGCTTACCGGGTTACGCGGCAGGATTATGAGGATGCTGTGAGTATTAAAAACTGGGATGTGTGCAGGGAATCTTTAGTGGCCGCAAATCCTGCAAGGGAGCGGATGAATGAGGTGAAAACACATGCGAACTGGGCTGAGAAGATACTGTTTATGGCGGAAGTGTTTGGGATTGGAGAATGAAATTTTAGAATCTGCGATGAGCAGTTTATGGTTATATGCTGTTTCTTTTGGGACGCCGGACGGAGAAATGTTTTCCTTTGGATACTCCGCTTCCAAAAAGCAGGAAGTTCTAAGTTTTCTGCGGCAGGGCTTGTGGCAGCGGACGGACCGGCGCCTGATGCCCTGGCGTTACTGGCTGGATTTAATCTTTGGCATCAGGCAGGCGCCTTTTGGGGACTTCAAAGTTTTATCAGACGATAGGCAGTGTGTCCCCAAATCCTGGGTATTGAGCAGAAAACTAAGAACTTCCAGCTTTTTTCCAGAGTCGCATCCGAAGGAAAACATTTCTCCGTCCGACTGGTTTTGGCTGAATTTACGCTGGCTGAATTTGCATTATGGCAGTTATTTTACACTTTGTCAGTTTTAAGAATAATATTTCTCCGCCGACTGGTTTTGGTTATATTTACATTATGGCAGTTATTTTACTTTTTGTCAGTTTTAAGGATAATTCATGTACGGCTCATTCTGCTGCATAAATTTTCCTCTGTATAAAATTTTACTGCTGCACAGGCAGCTTCATCCGGCCGGAAATGAAAACTTAACTCAGTCTGATTTGTATCAATAAAAGGCAAATTTGTATCAATGCAAGACAGAATTCCGACAAAGATATGCTTTCGTCATCTGGAAACTTTCATTACAGCACTGTACTGGCGCAAATCACCATGTGATGAACTCTAATTTCCAGCCAGGTAAAACACCGGCAGTATCTGACATTTTGCGGAAATAAATCGCATCGAAACCAGAAGCAGCCAGTATTTATAATGAATACATAACTTCCAGCCAGAATCATAACGTAAATTCAGCCAGTATCAGCCGGGCGGGGGAATTTTTTCCTTCTTATGCCCTGCAATGGCTCTGGAAAAAAGCTGGAAGTTCTTAGTTTTCTGCCCAATACCCAGGATTTGGGG
>CANDJC010000075.1 GCA_947384955.1 uncultured Eubacterium sp.
CTGCTTTTTGGAAGCCGCACATCCGAAGGAAAAAATTTCTCCATCCAGCGTCCGTCCGCCACTCACGCAGAAATCCCCCTCCTGTCTCTCCCCCTAAAGAAGTAATCAGTTTATAAATAATTCACTTGAATATAAAATATTCTTACTATATAATAGATTTTATCTGTACAAATAAACCCCCACCCGCTGCACAATGGATGCCGTATACCGCAGCCATACATTCTTACCCTCTCTGCAGCGCAATACATCTAAAAAAATCTACTGCTTACAAGGAAAATGCCAATGACAGAACAGCCTAAGAATAAGAACAAGCCGCTCAAGCAGCTGGCTTACGAATGTATCAAAGAAAAAATCCTCTCCTGCGAATACAAGCCAGGATTATACTTAAATGAACAGCAGGTATGTGCAGACATCGGAGGAATCAGCCGCACGCCCGTACGCGACGCCCTGGGACGTCTGGAACAGGAGGGCCTGTTAAACATCCTGCCCAAAAAAGGCGTCATCATATCAGAACTTCAGATTTATGATATCAATCGGATTTATGAAGTGCGCATGCTCTTAGAGCCTTACGCGCTTTCCCGCTATGGAAATAAACTAAACCCGGAAGAATTTAACCGTTTTGCCCTTATCATGTCTAGTCAGGACCCGATACAGACTGCTAATTTTTACGAGCTGGATGACCGCTTTCATGGATTTATCATGAGCGCAATCCCAAACCCGTACCTGATGGACACGTATGAGAATATCAGCAATATGAACCAGCGTCTGCGCGTCCTGTCCGGTTCTCTTGTTAAAAACCGGATTGCAGACACGTTTGCAGAACACATGGTAATTATTGACAGCTGCCTGGAACAAAAATGGGACAAAGCGGCCGGGGATATGACCGCGCATCTGGAAAAATCACGGATTGCCACGTTTAAAATGATTGCGGAAAATAAAGATAATTTTTAAGCAGAAGCAAAAAAGTCTAAATATATATTGTATTACCTCCTAAATAGCGATACAATAGAAAGCAGAAGGGAGTATTATTCCCAGGGAGGTTTAACATGAGAAAAAAGAAACAGGCTTCAAAGAAAAAAATTGCAGATGAAATTCTGTACCAGATTGGCGGCAGTGTCATTTTTGTACTTCTGTTCCTCGCTGCAGCCGCAATCATCATGACCGGATGGCTGAGCATAACATCTAAAAGAACAGAACTCATCCAGGAATCCAGTGCCGCTGCAAACGAGCTGACCGGATTTTTGGAGCAGTATACAAAAAGTGCTGAACAGCTGGCTGTTAATCCTGAAATAAAGCATGTAATGAAACAGGTGACTCCTGGCTTTGATATCCGGCAGGCTGAAAAAATGGATACTGTTATGGAAAATCTGGTAAATATTGCTGGTACCGATACCGAAAATGTCATGGCCGCATGGATTTCCGACCTGGATGCAAGCGCGCTTACGCAGTCAGACGGTTTTATCAGCGATGCGGACTGGGACATTACAGGACGCGGCTGGTACGGCTGTATCGAAACAAAAGAAACCATTCTGACAGAGCCGTATGTGGATTCCTCGACAGGCAGACTGATTTTAAGCGCAGCATGTCCGGTAATCGACGACGACACGGGAAATGTTCTCGGGGCTGCAGGCATGGATATTGCACTCGACCACATGACAGGCATTATGAGCGAATACACGATTGGCCGCAGCGGATACATGCTCCTGTTATCTGAAAACGGCACATTCCTTTATCACCCGCAAAACGAGTTCGTACAAAAAAACATCAAAGACACCGATATGTCGCAGAATGCCATAGATGCTGTGCTTTCCGGCAGCAATCAGTTTTTAAAATATAAAGCGGGCGGCATTACAAAATACGGTTACCTGCAGCATGCCGGAGATACCGGATATATGGTGCTCAGCAGCATGCCTTCATCCGAATTTTATGCAATTTTGTTTACAATGATTATCGCTCTTATTATTATATTTGCCATTGGAATCATCCTGATTGCTTTCCGAATCCGAAAAAGCGCTGCAAACCTGACCCAGCCGATTCTTATGCTGAATGAAACGGCTCAGCAGATGGCAGCCGGCAACCTGGATGTGGATTTGCAGATTACTGCTGAAAATGAAATCGGACAGCTTGCCGCTTCCTTCCAGAAAACTGCGGACCGTCTGAAAGAATATATTGCATACATCGACGAAACCTCGCAGGTACTTGCTCAGATTGCTGACGGCAGGCTGAGTATCGAACTGCAGAATGACTATGCCGGAGAATTCCAGAAAATCAAAACGGCGCTTTTGAATATTTCCAGTTCCATGAACCAGGTCATGTCCGGCATTAACGAAAGCTCAGAAAGCGTATCTGTCGGCGCTTCCGAACTGGCCACCGCTTCCCAGGTTCTGGCAGAAGGCGCGGAAATACAGGCTTCATCGGTTGCACAGCTTACAGAGACGACAAATACCGTAGCAGACCAGGTAGAAAACAGCCTGAAGAAAACCGAAACTTCTGCAAAAGCAACCGCAAAAGCGGCAGCCATGATTGAGCAGAATCAGGAAAAAATGAAACAGATGATGGATGCCATGAATAATATCCACGAAACTTCCCAGAAAGTGGTAGGAATTATTCAGACCATTGAAGAAATTGCTTCACAGACAAACCTGCTATCGTTAAATGCTTCGATAGAAGCTGCCCGCGCCGGTGAAGCCGGAAAAGGATTCGCTGTCGTTGCGGATGAAATCGGCAAGCTGGCGCTGGAAAGTTCCCAGGCCGCAAGCAATACGAAAGAGCTGATTGAAATATCGATGGAAGAAATCAATAAAGGAAATACGATTGCCTCCAGCGCCATGAATTCTTTGAAAGAATCGGTAAGCGCTGTAAACCAGGTCAACGAAATGATTCAGGAAACCGCGCAGGACGCAGCGGTCCAGGCAGAAAATATGATGCAGCTGCGCAGCGGTATTAAGGAAATCTCTCACGGCATACAGGATAATTCCGCGGCTTCGCAGGAGACCTCCGCTACCTCAGAGGAACTGGCTTCACAGGCTGAGATACTGAATAAAATGGTACAGAAATTTGAACTGTGCAGTTAAAGCTAAAAATCACACTGTTATCCCCGCAAAGCAGCTGCCTTGCGGGGATTATTCTGTTCCATTCATCACTTTGGCCAGTTTCCCAAATACTTCCTGAAAAAATTCCAGCATTCCATCCGTTTCCTTCTCCCATGCGTCCTGCCCAAGGTCCTGAAAATAAAGCCCGGATGCAGCATCCACCGACAGACTGTCCAGCGGAAATCCCTGTTCCCTTACCGGATGCGGCCTGTCTGTAAGCAGAAACTCCCTGCTCTCCATCGAAGGCGTCATAGCCTCATACCGGTGCGTATCGTCTAATACAAAGCAGACCGCATTTTTATATCTGGCTTTTAGATTTCCATATTTACGGGCCAGGCCGGAATAGTAAGCAATCATTTCTTCATCGGTCAGATTTTTTCCGTGTACTCTCCTTACATAAACGCCCGGCTGTATATCCTCAGGCACGCGGTCAAAATAAAGCCCGCTGTCACAGGAAAATACAGGCATATGAAAGGTCCGGTAATAAAATTCTGCTTTCTGCCTGGCATTTTCTAACGGCGTGCTGCCCGTCTCCGCAATATCCGGTACATCCTGTTTCAAATCCGCCAGACCGGTTAATACTATCGGCAGGCTTTTCAGTCTCTCTCTCATTTCGGACAGCTTGGCTGTATTGCGGGTTCCATATAAAACCCTGACTGGCAGCAGTCTTTCCCCTTCCCTGTCTGTTACAGACGGTTTTATCTCATGTTCCATCCCGGTTTCTGCCTTTTCCTTCTATTTGATATTTTCGCCAGATTTCCCCGCGCTGAGGCTGCTACAGATTTCTTACCTTGAAATCCCGCTCTGCCTCCCGCCTCTGGTCTTTTTTGGCAATATCCTGCCGCTTGTCATAAAGCTTCTTGCCTTTTGCAAGCGCAATCTGCACTTTGACAAGGCTTCCTTTCAAATATACCTGAACCGGTACAATCGTATATCCTTTTTCCTTTATCTTTCCCTGCAGCTTTAAAATCTCTCTCTTATGCATCAGCAGCTTTTTCGGACGCAGCGGGTCCCTGTTAAATATATTTCCTTTTTCATAAGGACTGATATGCATTCCGTATAAAATCACCTCGCCGTTTTCAATATGCACAAACGATTCCTTAATGCTGCATTTTCCCATGCGCAGCGATTTTACTTCCGTTCCGTGAAGGCTGACTCCGCACTCATAAGTCTCTTCCAGAAAATAATCATGTCTGGCTTTTTTATTATTTGCAATCAGCTTAAAATTCTCTTTGCCCATTTTCTATTTCTCCATCCCCGTGCTCATACGAATCCTCATTAGCCAGTTCAAAATCTATCGTCCGTGTAAATTTATCGGCTGCCACGCACCGTACCTGTACAAACTGTCCGAGCTTAAAGCTTCTGCCCGTCCGTTCCCCAGTCATCTCATAAGAAGACTCGATATACTGGTAATAATCATCCCTTAAGGCCGTTACATGAATCATGCCTTCGATTGTATTCGGCAGCTCCACATAAATCCCCCAGGACGTAATGCTTGAAATCACGCCTGTAAAAATTTCACCGATATGCTCCTGCATATATTCCACTTTCTTCAGCTTATCCGTTTCCCGCTCCGCCTCGTCCGCGCGGCGTTCCATATCGCTGGACTGCTTCGCCGTCTCCGGCAGCAGCGCGTCATAATGCATCTGCCTTTTTTCATTCATGCGTCCGCGCAGGCAGTCTTTGATAATCCGGTGAATCTGCAAATCCGGATAGCGCCGGATTGGCGATGTGAAATGGCAGTAATAATTCGTCGCCAGCCCGAAATGCCCCAGGCAGTCCACGGTATATTTTGCCCGCTTCATGGAGCGCAGAGTCAGGCGGCTGATTAAATCCTCCTGCGGCGTGCCCGCAGTCTGTGCCAGCAGTTTCTGCAGCTCTTTCGGATGAAGCTCCTCACGCTGTCCCCGGATGGTGAAGCCGAAATTGGAAATAAATGCCGCCAGCTTTTTCACGCGCTCGGTATCAGGCGCTTCGTGGGAACGGTATACAAACGGCACTTCCTGCCAGAAATAATCCTCCGCCACCGTTTCATTTGCAATCAGCATAAAATCTTCAATCAGGTTCGTAGCCACATTCCGCTCATACGGCCTGATTTCGAACGGCTTTCCCTGTTCATCCAGAATGATTTTCGTTTCCGGGAAATCAAAATCAATCGAGCCGCGCTGCATGCGTTTGCCTCTTAATAAAGCCGCCAGCTCCTTCATGCGCTCAAACATCGGCACAAGCTCCATGTATTCTTCTATCAGGGCTTCATCGTGCTCGTCCAGAATCTTTTTCACAGCTGTATAGCTCATCCGCCTGTCTACATTGATGACTGTTTCCGCAATTTCATGGTCCGTCACTTTTCCTGTGCGGTCAATCAGCATCACACAGCTTAAGGCCAGCCTGTCCTGCCCTTCATTTAACGAGCAGATGCCGTTTGAGAGCTTATGCGGCAGCATCGGAATCACGCGGTCTGCCAGATAGACGCTGGTTCCCCGTTTTAAGGCTTCCACATCCAGCGCCGAATGCTCCTGGACATAATTGCTGACATCCGCGATATGCACGCCCAGACGGTAACAGTCCCCTTCCATCACACAGGATACCGCATCATCTAAATCCTTTGCGTCTTCCCCGTCAATGGTCACCATCTGCCAGTCTCTGTAATCTTTCCTTCCCTGCATGTCCGCTTTGCTGACATCTTTTGCCACATTCACAGCCTGCTGCAGCACTTTTTCCGAAAATTTTTCCGGCAGGTCAAAATCCCTGACAATCGATAAAATATCAACGCCCGGGTCGTTTTCATGCCCGAGTATTTCTATAATCTTTCCTTCCGGCTTTCTGCCTTTCTCCCCGTATTTTGTGAGCTTTACAACTACCTTGTGCCCGGTAACCGCCCCGAGGGAATGCTCTTTTGCCACAAAAATATCCTGGCCGAATTTCTGATTATCCGGCACGACAAATCCATAATTCGGACTGGCCTGGTAAGTCCCCACGATTTCATTCAGCCCGTGAGAAATGATTTTAATAATCTCGGCTTCCCTGCGTTTTCCGCTCCTGGAAGGAAGCGGCCTTATCTGCACCTGGTCAAGATGCACCGCACCTTTTTTGTTTTCCCCGGCGATAAAATAATCCTCGCTCTGCCCTTCCACAATGACAAAGCCAAATCCTTTTGCATTGCTTTCAAATATGCCTGAAAGAATATTTCCCTGGGACTTGGAATATTTTCCTTTTTTTGATACCTCAATCTTACACTCTGCCACAAGTGCGTCTAATACTTCTAAAAGCTCCGCGCGCTGGCTTTTTGGCACCTGCAGCACCGCGGCCATTTCCTTTGCCTTCATCGGCACATAAAGTTCATCACAGACGAACTCATAAATCATCTCTTTTCTGTCTTCTAATAATTTTTTATCCATATTTCTATTTTCCTCAATGACAAAAAAACTGCCGCACCCCGCGACAGTTTCATTCGTTAATTAATTAAAGCTTCCGATATTCAGGACTGCTGAAATTACAATAAACAATACTACAAGCACTCTTGTCAGCTTAACCAGCATCCCTTCCATGGAACGGCCTTTGTTTTTGCCCCAGTAAGTATCTGCTGCGCCAGCAATTGCACCAAGGCCTGCCGACTTACCTTCCTGCATTAAAATAATAACTGTTAACGCGATACATACTACGATAAATAAAACTTCCAAAGCAACCTTAACTGCAGCCAAAATTGACACCTCCATCTTGTAAATACTCTGCATTCCAGACGCTGCTGTGTCTGCAGATTTATGACTTTTGTATTGTAACATAACTGTTCCCGATATTCAATAGTTTTTTCCATAAATTTTATAAAAATATTACCGGATTATTACAGCAATATGTATCATTTTTCGTAATTATTTTAAATATCCCACAAATGAAATACTTAATTGATAAATAAGGATTGTAACTTTTCTGGAAAGTGATATAATATACTCAGGAATTCGTTGTGCTTAATAAGTAACAGTTCAGATAAAGCAGCCGTGAAGGTATCTGGACTGTTGCTTTTCTAACCCGCTTAATTCTGCACAATGATACACAGCACCTTGACAAACGAATATTGTATTGTATTTAAGCCACCCGTATGCAGTAAAGACTAAATTATACAGAAAAGGAAAAAGAATATGTTAAACAGAATCAAAGATATGAAAGTTGAAAAGAAATTAAAGACCTGCTTTTCGACCGCTATTCTTCTGGCCAGCCTTTCAGGTGTTATCGGGCTGTTCATTTTAATTTATTGCAATTTAAGATATAATGATGCGCTGATTAATTACGGTTTTTCCCAGGGGGAAATCGGCATTTTCAGCACTTACCTGAGCAAAGAACCAACGATTATCCGGGAACTGATTCTTTTAGATGACGAAGCGTCCATGCAGGAGTCCTATACTGAATTACAGGGGATACAGACAATTACCGATGAATCCTACGAAGCAATGAAAGCACACTGCCAGACGAAACAGGAGCTTGTATACATAGACCAGATTGAGGTGCTGCTGCCTGAATACCGTGCTCTTTTTGACGAAGTCAGGGACCTTGCAATGAAAAATCATAACGATGATGCATTTGACCTGCTTATTAACGAGGCAAAGCCTAAATTTAAAGAACTTACAGATTCTGTAGAGGCTCTGATTGATCTTGAGGTCACAAGCGGAAATAAACTGGCGGACAGCCTCACCATTCAGTCTTATGCAATGATGGCCCTGATGGTGGTAATTATTATCTGTGCATTTGTCGTTGCCATGCGTATCTCGAAAATGGTTGCAAGAATTATCGCAGAGCCTACCATTAAGATACAGGAAGCAACCGCCGAGCTTACAGAAGGCCGCCTGGATATTCAGGTAGAAAAACTGTATTCGGATGAAATCGGTGAAATGACAGATTCCTTTAATCTGGCAATCCGCATTTTAAGACAGTATGTTCAGGAGCTGACCAGAGTTTTAGGCAGACTTGCAGATGGTGATTTCACAGTTGCTGCCGAAGTCAGATTCAAAGGAGATTTTTCAGGACTGAACGGAGCGATTGATACGATTACCAATTCCTTAAACACAGCGCTCACAAATATCCATGAATCATCCAATCAGGTATCCATGGGCGCCGGACAGATGGCAGAAAGTGCCCAGGCTCTTGCGGAAGGCGCGACCGACCAGGCTGCATCGGTACAGGAATTAACAGCAACCATTCAGAATATCACAGAAACCGTAATTCACAGTTCCGAAAAAGCGAATGTGTCCTACCAGAACGCAAAAGAGTTCAAGCATAAGGCTGAAGAAAGCAATGAAGATATCCTGCTCTTAAATGAAGCTATGGAGCGTATTAACAATACTTCCAATGAAATCGCAACCATTATCGCTACTATCGAAGATATCGCTTCACAGACAAATCTGCTGTCACTGAACGCTTCCATCGAAGCCGCCAGAGCCGGTGAAGCCGGCAAAGGTTTCGCCGTTGTCGCAGACCAGATTGGCAAGCTGGCTTCCGACAGTGCGACCGCAGCGATTGATACGAAGAAACTGATTGAGCATTCCCTGGAAGAAATCGACCATGGAAATGCCATTGTTGAAAAAGCAACTGCAGCCATCGATTCCGTAATCAAAGGAATTAACAGCCTTGCAGATTCTACCAATGAAATTAGTGAACTGTCTGATTCCCAGGCGGATGCTATGAAACAGTTAGAATCAGGTATCGAACAGATTTCCGAAGTGATTCAGAACAATTCTGCCGCCGCTGAAGAAACATCTGCAACCAGCGAGGAATTATCTGCACAGTCAGAAGCATTAGAGCAATTAGTGGGACAGTTTAAGCTAAAATAATTCTTAGGACTTACATACAATACCTATGCTTCAGGCATATATTCGTTTACAATGTTCAGGATAAGAAATATCCTCCTGCAGATATACTGCAAGAGGATATTTTTATTCACATCCTATTCATTTTAAATAAGAACTGTACAAAAATCATTTTGCCATATAGGGGTTGGATCTATATGATCAAACGCTGCCAATCGAAACAGCTTTTTGCACAGTTCCTAAAAGTTGCTTGGATATAATTGTACTATATCTTCGTCCCAGCCGTCAATACTTTTTTCCAAAATCATCCATATTTTAACATATCTTCCATACAGATTCCTCCTGCCGCCAGCCTTATCAGCCCTTCCCTTGCCGCGTCAAAGCCCCGAAACAGCCGCTGTTTTTCCTCCGGCCTGCAGTACACTTTCCAGTAACCTGTGCATAAAGCATTTTTCCCGTTATTTTCTATAAAACCCTTTACATCCTCGGGCGGATATCCTAAGAACAGCCCCATTTCATGCGGAAAGCTTCCCCTTTTTTCCCTGTAAGCCGCAAACCTCTTTGCAAACTCATGCAAAAGCGCCTGTACTGCAAAATCACGGTATCCGGCCTGATACAGCATCTTTTTTACTTTCTCAAGCGATAAATAATCCTCCATCTGCTCCGCACGGTACACCAGCAGAACCAGCTTTCCCGCGCCGCTGTATAATACCTTACAGGCAAATTTCCCCTCTCTCTTTTCAAAAAGCTCCCGCACAGTGTTCATCTGCGTGTCCTGTACAATCAGAAGATTTGCTATTTTAATGCCCGCAATCAGCGGTGCGCAGTGCAGAAGAATCTGCGTCTGTACTGCATTTCTATCCATTTCCTTCAAAAGGACTGCTGTTTCATGTTTCATAAAGGTTCTGTCTCCGTAACTGCAGTGCTGTGTTCTGCTTCTGACAGTTTGCTTTTCTGCCTATGTGTGGCTTATTTTTCTTTTTATTTTGTATCTTTGAGGGTGATTTCATACTGGGAAGGTTTGGATTTTGGAATATTGGGGGATGGGGGATTATGGCTGCGCGGACGCCGGGAGCCGGAGAATTCAGCGCATCTCTCCGGCTGTTTTTCATACGTTCAGCATAAATCAATACACACTGCACCATATAGTTACGAATCTCTATACAAGCAAATTATCTGTAAACTGCCGCCAGAAAACCACATTCACTGCATTCAAAAAATCTCATCGTATCGCATTCCGATACCCAGCCGGGAGAGGGGATTTGCCCGGTCTTTCAGGGGCATTGGAAGAATGTTTAGAATCCCTTAGCATTCTGCCCGACAACCAGGCGGCGAAGCCGAAGCGGCACCTTTAGCTGCTGGCATAAGGCCAGGGCGAACTAGGTGCCGCGACCGTCCGGGGCCACAGACTAGCTGCAGAATGCTTAGGGATTCTTAACATTCTGGAGCCGCCCCTGAAAGACCGGGCAAATCCCCTCTCCCGGCGTCCGCGAAGCCACTAAATCCCCCTCCCCCCTCTTACCAGAATCCATTCCGCATACAAAATTTGGGAACCCACGCAGCACCCTCCGATACCCGCGCAGTTCCCAAAAACTGTCCCCCTGTTATTAAATTCCCAGCTCTTTCTTTATCGCATCGATAATCTCAGCATACTCTCCCTCTTCCAGATACACTCTCTCAGGATTCATCGCAAATACGCCGCCCCATTCATATTCCCCTTCATACTTCGGTACAAGGTGAAAATGCAGATGATGTCCCGTATCCCCGTAAGCGCCGTAATTCACCTTATCCGGCTTAAATGCCGCCTGCAGCGCTCTGGCCACTCTTGCCACTTCTTCGAAATAAGCGCCCCGCTCCTCAGCAGTCAGCTCGTTCATATCTCCGACATGCTTTTTATGCGCTACGATAACCCTTCCTTTGTGGCTCTGTTCCTTGAATAAATAGACCTTGCTTGTCTCAAGCTCACAGATTTTGATGCCGAATTTTGCAGATAACTCCCCTTCCATACAATAAGCACAGTTTTGATCCATTTGGTAAATCCTCCTTCTCTTTTTCTTTAGTTTAGCATACCTGCCAAGGTTCTGCAAGTATGAAGTATCTTAGATACCGGACGCGCTTTTTGTATAATTACCAAATATATCCGATGTAATAATTGCTGTATTTTCCAAAGATTCTATACACCCCAATATATTTTTTGTATTTTCATCATCCTTCGAAAATAATTTATAACCGTCTATAATCTTTTCTTTATTTTTGGGCTCCCCATTCAGCACTAAATACAGTACCTTTACTATTTGATCCAGTTCTTCATCGGTCGGTATACTGTTAATATAATCGGTGGATTTTTTTACAGCTTTAAGCAGTTTTTCCAGTTTCTTATCTACACGCTCGCTGCATATCGTCTGATAAATCTGTGCTGAAGCTGTTTTGGTATCTTTCACTCCGTAACATTTCTGATACTCTTTTAAAACGCCCGCGATTCTGGTGATATCATCAGAATAAGGTCCGTCTTCCGAATACAGTCTGTCTTCCGAAAATCTGAAATACTCTTCTTCCAAAAATATATTCATAAAATAACCGGCTTTTTGCAGCCTTTTCATGTTGTATTTATAATTTTTCAGATTCTGTATCATTTCCAGCAGGACCAGTTCTTCTACGTCCGTCTTTACCATTTTTTTTACATTCTGCTCTGGCAGAAAGGAAGGTTCAAAAATAATAAAATCATATCTGTCCTTATATCCGGTAACTGCATTCACAATTACATTCTTTACGCTGTCCCAAAGCAGTCCTCCATTGCCACAGCCTAACGGAGGTATTGCAATTTTTCTCACATTCAGGCAGGGAAGAAGGTCCGTGAAATATTTCATGCCGGTTTCTATATATTCTATTTTTGAACGTTCCTTCCATTTATTTTTTGAAGGAAAATTAATCACGGTAACCCCGTTTTCAACAGTATAGTGAACTTTTCCAACTGTCAGCTCCCCTGACTTACACGCTTTTGCATACGATTTAAAATTCTGCGGAAACCGTGTTTTAAACTGATAAGCAAGTCCTTTTCCCATAAATCCTTCGCAGTTCACGGCGTTAAACAGACAGTCAGCGCCACAGTCAAACATATTTCCCGTTGTATATGATATCATAACATTCCTTCTTTCAATTGACAAACCACTTTGGCTGTATATCTGTATACGGCGGATGCTCCGTAATTCCTTTATTCTGAAATAAATCTGTGATGTACTTTTTTGTATCTGAATCAGGAACGTAAACACACTGAAATAATTCTGCCGGAATGCGTTTTTTCGTAATACATTCTGCCATTTTAACATTCTTTGCATAGGAATCATTTCTGCCTTTTGTTTTCATGGTATCCCAGTCAATTCTTTCTATCCCCTCTTTATAATCATACAGGATACAGTCCTCCTTTGATAACGGATGGCTGACTAAGATTTTAAAATTGTTATATTCGGCAAATGCCCTTTTGATACAGATATATACAAATTTCTCTTTTTCATAAGTATTTTTCACGGCATTGTCAAAAGCTGAATATGGATGAAAATGAAATGGAATATACTGATCCAGGCCTAATTCTTTCCTCTTATTTATGATTTTGGCATCTGCCACATCGTAAAACTGCAGATTACGTTTATTTAAAGATTTTCTTGAACACAGGCCGTCCTCAATAATCGCCCTCATATTTTTCAGTTTCGTAAGATGATATAAGAGCTTTCCATCCTGTACATTGTCCAGCCCTGTACTTTTCATTTTAAAAACCGCCTTCCATTTTCCAGCCTTATTCTGTTTTGAGACAGGATTTTATAAATCAGATATTTTCAATCTGCCAGTCCACAGGCTCAACTCCATGTTCTTTTAAAAATGCGTTTGCCTGGCTGAAATGCCTGCAGCCGAAAAATCCGCGGTATGCCGACAGCGGGCTCGGATGCGGGGCTTTTAAAATCAGGTGCTTTGGATTGTTTAACATCGGAATTTTGCTCTGCGCCGGACGGCCCCAGAGCAGGTATACAATCGGACGGTCCTGTTCGTTTACCGCTCTGATTACCGCGTCTGTAAACTGCTCCCAGCCCTTTCCCTGATGCGAATTGGCCTGGTGGGCGCGCACGGTCAGTACCGTATTTAGCAGCAGCACTCCCTGTTTCGCCCATTTTTCTAAAAACCCGTTGTTGGGAATATAACATCCCATATCATCGGACAGTTCTTTATAAATATTCTGCAAAGAAGGCGGTATTTCCTTCTGGTCAGGCAGCACGGAAAAACTAAGGCCGTGTGCCTGGTGCTCATTATGATAAGGGTCCTGCCCGAGTATCAGCACTTTTACTTCGGACAGAGGCGTTAAATGAAGCGCATTGAAAATATCATCCGAAGGCGGATAAATCACATGCGTGCTGTACTCTTTTTTCACAAACTGATACAATTCTTTATAATATGGCTTGCCAAACTCCGCCTGTACCGCCGGCTGCCAGTCATTTGCAATCATTCCCATTTTTTATCCCCGCTTTTCGTAAATCTGAACTGCTGCCTGTATCTTTCGTTTCCTGTTATCTTCTGACAGAAACTCCGCGCTCTGCCAGGTTATTTTTTAAATCCATAATTTCCAGCTCTTTGAAATGAAATAAAGAAGCCGCTAACGCCGCATCCGCTTTTCCTTCTGTCAGCACCTGATAAAAATGTTCCTTTGACCCGGCTCCGCCCGAAGCAATCACCGGAATGGAAACCTGCTCTGCCACACGGCGCGTAAGCTCCAGGTCGTAGCCGTCCTTCGTTCCGTCGCAGTCCATGCTTGTTAACAGGATTTCGCCTGCACCGAGCTTATCTGCGCGTACTGCCCATTCGATGGCATCGATGCCCATGTCAATGCGTCCGCCGTTTTTATAAATATTCCAGCCGCTGCCGTCCCTGCGCCGTTTTGCATCGACTGCCACGACTACGCACTGGCTGCCGAATTTATCTGCGGCTTCCCGGATAAGATTCGGATTGTCAATCGCTGCCGAATTTATCGAAATTTTGTCGGCACCCTCGCGCAGAAGCACTCTGAAATCTTCCACGGTACGGATTCCGCCGCCGACTGTAAACGGAATAAACACCCGCTCCGCTACCCGGCGCACCATGTCCACGACGGTTGAGCGCGCGTCCGAGGATGCTGTAATATCCAAAAATACAACTTCATCTGCTCCGGCAGCATCATATGCCGCAGCAATTTCTACCGGGTCACCGGCATCTGTTAAATTCACAAAATTAACGCCTTTTACCACACGCCCGTCTTTCACATCCAGACAGGGGATAATCCGTTTTGTAAACATATCCTGTGTACTCCTTCTATTGAACTGCTGCTTCTGTCAGGCCGTTGCTTCTCTGCTTCTGCCAGGCTGCCACGCACAGAAATTCTGCAGTATCTGAAGTCCCACGGTGCTGCTCTTTTCCGGGTGGAACTGGCATGCGGATACATTTTCCCACTCCACCGCTGCATGGATTGTTACGCCGTATTCGGTAACAGCCTTTACAATCGTTTCATCTTCTGCTTTCAGATAATAGGAATGCACGAAGTAAACATAAGGCTGCTCCGGCATTTTCTGAAACAGTCTTCCATGATTCTGAAGTGTCAGCAGATTCCATCCGACATGGGGAATTTTAAGTCCTTCGGCTTCCGGAATTTTTACAATCCGGCCTTTTAAAATGCCAAGTCCTTCGGCTCCCCCGTTTTCCTCGCTGCCATCGAATAAAAGCTGCAGTCCCAGGCAGATGCCGAGAAGCGGGATTTTTCGCTCTGCGGCTTCTTTGATTACCCGGTCAAGCTCCCGCTTTTTTAACTGCTCCATCGCTGTGCCAAAGGCTCCGACTCCCGGAAGGATGATTTTGTCTGCGTGAAGAATCGCATGAAAATCACTGGTAATGACTGCTTCTTCTCCCAGTTTTTGAAATGCTTTTTCCACGCTTTTTAAATTTCCGGCATCGTAATCAATAATTGCAATCATTTTTTCGTCCCTGTCTTCTAAAATCACATGCGGCATCATTGCATCATTGATACCGCATGTGATTTCATTTCTCATATTCTTTGTAAGTTAGTCCTCTGACAGCCCGAGCTTATCCAGTATCTGGTGCAGCTCCATGGTATAGTCGCTGCGTTTTTTAATGCTGTAAAGCTTCTTTGCTTTCCGTTTGCTGACATCGAACTGTTCTTTTAATAGCAGATCCAGCTTGCTTTCCATATCCGCCATCTGCTGTGCAACGCCCCATTCTTCGGCATCCGCGGAATGCACCGCGCATCTGCCGTATCCGCGTATCAGGGCATCGAGCGCCATTTCATACTGCCTTTGCTCCATCAGGGCCGTATAGGCATCCAGCTCGGTCTGTACAGCCGCTAACGCTGCCGAGGCGTGCAGCAGAGATTCATCCTCCGGCTTTATCTTTACCCCGCCAAGCTTCGCATAGGCCGTTACATAATCGCCATTGTCAAAGGCTTCTTTTGATTCGCTGACCGGAACGGAATATCCGAGCAGAACTGTCCCTAAGAAAATCAGTACCATCATAGACAGCGCGATAATCCACATCATGGTAACCGGTACTTTTGGCAGCGGAGGCTCTTTCGGCATTTTATCCTTTTGTTTCGGCTTTTTCTCTTTCTTTGGCTTGCTTGCCTTCTTTGCGGCTTTTTCTGCCTTTGCCGCTTCTTTTTCCTGTTTCTTTTTCTCAGCCTCTTCCTGTTTCTGCTGTTTCTTCAGTTCTTTTTCCTGTTTTTTCTTTTCTTTGCGTGCCTTAGCGTCTAATTCTTCGCTCTGTCCCATTGCCGCTTTCGCTGCTTCGTATTCAGCGGCGGCCTGCGGATCTAATTCTTCCGGCGTTCCAAATAAAAGACGGGAAAGCTTTGCAAAAGGACTGTTTGGATTTTTTTCCTTTTTCTTCTTTTTGTCCGCATCGTCGATATTGATTGCTGATTCCTCATAGGAAAAATCCGGTCCCATAGGGATGCTGTCATCCGGATTTGCCGAGGCTGTCTCTTCCTGCAAATCCTGCGTACCGTTTAATTCGGAAATCGCCGCGTCATCCGATTCGCTTAAAATCTGCGTCAGGCTGTCGTCCGCGGGCTTTTCCTTCGCGGCAGCGGTATCTGCGGGCATATCTATGTCATCCGCCCCCAGTTCTTCTAAAAGGCTGGCTGTTTCTTCATCGAAGAGGTCTCCAAATATATCTTCCAGCCCTTCCATTCCTTTTGGCGCTGCTGACTGCTCCTGTTCCTTTGCCATCTGTGAGAATCCTTCCTCCCCTGTGCCTGTATCTGCTGCTAACGCCTGCGTCTGACCGATATCGGCATCTGCAGCCGGATTCAGTCCGTCATTCAGGCTCCCGGCCGCTCCGTCATCCGGGGCCGTAACATCATTCAGGCTGTTAAAATCAATATCCGGCCCGCTGCCCCATCCGGCGTCTGTACTGGTATCCAGGCCGCTGTCTGTCTGCTGTCCGCTGCCAGAACTGCTGTCCCGGGGCCCGCCGTCCCATCCGCCGCCAGAACTGCTGTTCTGCGCACCGGCATCTGTACCCGGGTCAGCAGTATCCTGAAATAAGTTTTCCAAATCCTGGTCTAACTGCGGCATCGTATCGATTTTCATCGTTACGTCATCTGCGTCTGTTCTGGTATCGTTAGCAATATCTGCCATCTGTGTGATGTAATCATCTGTCTGCGGCGACTGATAGGCATCGTCAGCCTCTCCGTTTAATTCCCGTTCAAAATCACGCAGAAAGCTGTCATCCGAGCCGCTTTTATGCAGCTCGTCTTCAAATTCGCGCAGAAAATTTTCTTCCCGGATTTCGTCTAATGCGCTCTGTGTTTTGGACGGAAGGTCGTTTTGTGTCTGATATGATTCTTTTAAAGATTCCCTGTTCTGCTCAAAATCTTCATCAAACTCACTCAGCTGATCAGTGACCGAAGTCAGCAGATTGTCCAGATAATCTTCACTTCTGCTCATGCATACATCTCCTTTATCTTAATTGATCTTTGGGACTGTGCGCACAAAAAGCGGGAGGACCGTAACTGACTGCCTTCATCCACGGCCCTCCCGCTCATTTAAAAACCCATAAGCTCTATGCCCTGATTTTTTTATCAATCAGGCCGTCAATTGCTTCTACTAAAGAACCGATTTCCGGTTTGGTCAGCTGTGCATCCGCGCCTAATGCTTCTCCCTTTCTCCTCATTTCGTCATTTACAAGCGAAGAGAAAATAATCAGCGGAATCTGTTTTAATACGTCATCCGTTTTCGCCAGTTTGGTCAGGCGGTGCCCGTCCATTATCGGCATCTCAATATCTGTAATGATACAGTGTACTTTATCAAAAATATTGCCGCTGTTTTTGTAGCCGACCAGCTTATCCCATGCTTCCTTGCCATTCATGCACATAATAATATTCGTATAGCCGGCTTTCTTTAAGCTGTCAGTAATCAGCTTGCCCAGCAGCGGTGAATCCTCAGCTACCAGTATCGGCGAATCATTACGGTTGCGTTCGCCCAGCGCTTCGATATCGGAGACTTTAAGGCCTGTTTCCGGACTGATGTCTGTTACAATCTTCTCGAAATCCAGAATGACTACCAGCTTATCCTGCAGCTTAATCACGCCTGTGGACACGCCGCCGTGGGTGCCTTCTCCTCTGTCCGTATTAATTGTCGAATCCGGTTTGATGATATCTGCCCAGGAGACCCTGTGAATTCCAATGACCTGATCTACATGAAACGCAATATTTAATTTATTGAAGTTCGTAATAATAAACAGGCCTTCATTTCCATCTGCCGGCAGCCCGAGACACGTCTTTAAGCTGATTACCGTAATCATTGTATCACGCGGCATAAATATTCCCTCTACACTTGGATGTGCATTTGGAATTGGTGTAATTGGCTGATATGTAAGAATTTCACGGATTTTTGCCACATTGATGCCATAATGATTTCCGTTTAACGTAAACTCTAATACTTCCAGCTCATTCGTTCCGTTTTCTAACAGAATGTTTGTATCCATACCTAATTTCCTCCCAAGCCATTCTCAAATTATAATCAGTATATCACACTATTGACCAGATTGACATGTATTTTTTAAATTTTTTTCACAAATATATACATATCTTTAGCCAGTAAGCTGCACCAGCGAACTTTTCCCGCCTGCCGTAACCTCCAGTTCCAGGCTGTCAGACGATTTCACCGCACCTTTTTTCACCTGAAAAATCAGCACTGTCCCTGCTTTCTTCCCTGCCTGAATGCTGCCCTGGTAAGTACCAAGGTCGTTCAGCAAAATCGTTGTATCCGCAGTCACGCTCAGTTCACCGCCAGCTGTCAGCCTGAAAACCGGCATCTTAGAAAGAATATCGCACTTCACTGTTTCATCCGTGTCATTTCTCAGATTCACATGAAGAACCAAAAGCTCATTTCCGCTGTCTGCCCGTATCATATAACTCTGGGAAGCCTGATAAGCGGCAGCCGTTTCATATCTGCGGTAAACAGCTTTGATTTTGCCAAGCCCCAAAGCCCTGCTTAAGGACACATACTTTTTCTGCTGTCCGTCCTGCCCGCTCTTAGAATCAGAAGACGGACTGTCAGCCTGTTTTTTATCCTCAGCAGCTTTTTTTTCTTCCTTTTCCCGCCGCTTTTTTTCCTTCTCCCGTTCCTTTTGCTCAGCTTCCTCCTCCATCAGGGCTTTTAACGCTGTGACGTCCTCAATTCCTTCCGGCTGTTTTTTGTTGAATTTGGAAACAGCGTGTGCCGCATAATGTACGATAACTGCTTCTTCTTCCTTTGTCATCTCATAAATCTGTTCGCCGCAGCCGCAGGCTGTGACAGACACCGCAAGCGCTAAGGCTCCTGCGGCTAACCTTCTTTTTTTCATCTGCTTACTCCCGTGCACAAAATATACGCATTTTACTGTCAGACTCTGGTGTACTGCAGCATTCATATTCCACATCCTCTGCAAAATGTCAATACTGCAGTACATCAGCACTCATCGTTTTTGTAAATATCATGCTTACTAGTTTATGTTATCATTTTTGCGCGAATTAAGCAATGCTTTCTTTTGCAATTTCTTCATTCTTTCTGTCTAAACAGTATCCATTTCTATCCAGCTCCATCCAGAATTCCACTCCGCCGTCCCGGTTTAAGACTCCGCACTGCCTGTTTAAGGAATCCATAATGGCTTTGACAATCGACAGTCCGATGCCGCTGCCTCCATATTCCCTTGTTCTGGCCTTATCTACCTTGTAAAATTTAATCCAGACTTTATCAAGGTCGTCTTCCGGTATCGGGTTTCCGGTATTAAATACGCTCACCCGCACACAGTCTTCCTTCATGGTATAAAAAATGTCAATCCGCTTTTCATACATCGCATAATGAATGGCATTGCTTAAAAAATTCGTAATCACTTCTTCGATTTTAAACTCATCCGCCCATACATACACCGGATTCGCACTGTCAAAACAGACCGTAATCCCGTTTTGCTGGATTAATATGGAAGAAGCATTTACGACCCCTTCAATCAGCTCTGTTAAATCAAACCGCTCCATGCTGACCGCCTCATCGCCAAACTCTAAGTGGTTCAGGGTAAGGAGCTTTTTTACCATCTGGTTCATTTTATCCGCTTCGTCCATAATGACCTCGCAGTAAAAATCCCGGCTCTCCGCATCGTCGTTGATACATTCCTGCAGCCCTTCCGCATAGCCCTGAATCAGCGCTAACGGCGTCTTCAGCTCATGGGAGACATTGGATAAAAATTCCTTGCGCATTTCGTCAACCTGGGTCTTTCTTTCGTTATCTAAGAGCAGCTCATTGTTTACGCTTTTTAACTCCGATATCGTCTTTTCTAACTTTTCAGACATCTCATTCATATGCTCGCCGAGAAAATCAATTTCGTTCTGATACGTCCGCGGCATATACTTGGCTTCAAAATCCAGATTGGCCATGCGGGTAGATAATTCAGTAAGCTCTAAAATCGGATTTGTAATCCTGCGCGTCACAAAGCCCGCAACCGCAGCGCCGATTACAACCGCAATTCCTCCGATCATAAACAGAAAACGATTTGTCAGATTGCTGCTTTCCTGAAGGCTTTCTAACGCGGAACGCGCGATAATCAGCTTCCCGTCAGATAAAACGCCCCACATCACAAGATAATCCGAATCCATGCGCATATCATGGCGCTTTTGTATCATAAATTTATCCGGCGACGACTCGCTGAAGCTGATTAAAAGCTCCATAAAATATTTCAGCATGGTCTGCGAATCGTTTAAAGAAGACTGTACTACCGTCTGGTCAGGATTGATAATCAAAATCGCGAGATTATTATTCGCGCACATCCGTTCAAATTCGATATCAAATTCTTCGCTGTAAAGACTTTCCGACTTTGCCGCGGCATCGATTTTATAATAGCTGTTTGACAGAATCTGGGACTTATTCCATAAATAAAACTGCCCCAGAAACAGCGTATTTAAAATCAGGCACAGCAAAACGGTGCCCGCTACCAGCGCAATCATTGCAAGCGTCACCTGCTTTGTCAGAGAATATCTGCCAAATGCCCTGTAACGTTTTGTCATGGCCTGCCTCCGTCTGCTTCAAACTTGTATCCCATGCCCCAGATGGTCTTGATATAATCGCCTTTTTTGCCCATTTTAGAGCGCAGTTTTTTTACATGCGTGTCAATCGTCCTTGCATCTCCGAAATAATCATAGTTCCATACATGATTCAGTATTTTTTCACGGGAAAGCGCAATGCCCTGGTTTTCGATAAAATACGACAAAAGCTCGAATTCCTTGTAGCTTAATTCAATCCGGTTTCCGTCTACCGTAACCAGATGCGCTGCTTTATCCACAACAATGCCGCCCGTTTCCACTGCCTGTCCTTCCGCGAGCTTATTCGAGCGCCTTAAAATCGCCTCAGCCCTTGCTACCAGTATTTTCGGGCTGAACGGCTTTGAAATATATTCGTCCACTCCCATTTCAAACCCAAGCAGCTCATCGCTTTCATCGCCTTTTGCCGTAAGCATGATAATCGGCACTTTGGAGTGTTCCCGGATTTCCCTGCACACTTCCCAGCCGTTCATCTTCGGCATCATTACGTCTAATATAATGAGCGCAATGTTTTTCTCCTGATAAAATACATCCAGCGCCGCTTCCCCGTCTCCTGCTTCCAGCACTTCAAAATCCTGTTTCACAAGAAAGTCACGCACCAGCTTGCGCATCCTGCTTTCGTCATCTACTACCAGTACCTTTAATTTTTCCACTTCAGACACCCCTTATGCTTTTTCCATTTTATTACCTGTTACAGATATCTTTTGATTCCCATCGTTTTTGATATTTTATCACAGCATTATGAAAAAAATGTGTACAAAGCAGCTTTTCATCCTGTCTTATTCCAAATCCCTTAATTCCTCTTCTTCCTCTTCATCCAGCACGGTATCAAAATCCAGCTCAAGCTCCTGTTCTTCCTCCCGGATTGCTTTTTCCCGCTGGGTCAGCTCCTGTTCCCACTGCGCATAGCGGTCCTGTATCTTTTTTTCATAGTTTAAAATCGTCGTCTGGCCGCTTGTGGCTGTAATCAGAAACATCAATAGAATGGATACGGCAAAGGCAAAATTCACTACGACAGACATCTTTAGCTTATTCTGTTCTTTTTCCAGCCGCCTGCTCCAGCGCTCTGTAATGCCGCGGGTATCGTGCACGACCAGATTCGGGGCGACCGGTATCGGTTTGATGTCTTCGGCGTGAATGCCCGGCATTGTTTTTAAATATTCCTGCAGTTCTTTCAGATAGGCATATCCTACCGGCGTCTGAAACATTTTCTGGGAAATCAGACGGTGGTATACTAAAAATACCTGGTCCGGCTTGGACATGTCGGTACGTCCTTTTGCGTATCGGACGCCTTCTGCTTCTGTGCGTGCCTGTTTTGCCATATTTTCATCTGTAAAGGAATATCCTTCTACTATGATTACCTTTCCCATAAAAGACTCCTTTGTGCTGCTTTGCGGGCTGCGTGTGGTTGTTGATTTCTTAATTTTTCTGATTATGTGTGGCTCCGGAGGCCGGGGATTTTGGATGGGCTGGTGGCGGGATGGGGATTTGAGTCAGGGCGGAGGCCGGGCCAGGGGGTGTGGCGAGACGGACGTCGGGCCAGGAGGGGGCTGGTGGCGGGACGGACGCCGGGCCAGGGGGTAGTGGCGGACGGACGCCGGGAGATCGGAAGAGCACACGTCTGAACTCCAGTCACCCATTCGAATCTC
>CANDJC010000076.1 GCA_947384955.1 uncultured Eubacterium sp.
CAATAGAAATACAAAGGTCGTCTCTGCCTATGGAATTATCATAGGACTGCTCCCAATCTTATTGAACATTAGCAGTTCAATAAGCGTGAATTGCAATTCAAAAAAGAAATGTAATGCCTGAGCCTAACCGCTCAGGCAGTTTCTTTTTACGGAAGGATGAGACAATGCGGACACTTTTGGAGATTTTTCAGGATACGAAAGAGACGCTGTGCAGGTATGACTATTATATCCACACACAGAAGCGTATCCTCCACCTTACAAATTCAGAGATTAAGATACCGCATTTAATGGGGATGCAGTATCTTGGAAAGCCAAACCAGTTCACCGGGGACTTTGGCGCTTATGCAATAAAAAAGCAGCGTGTCACGATGGAATCGGTGGAAAAGCTGGTGCGGAAATACTATAAGACGGAGGAAAAACAGCGCAGGATGCTTGAAATGCTCCACCGGAAACTGGATAACCTTGGGGAATTAGGGGAAATGTTTTCGTCTTATTCAAAGCTGTACCTGTATGAAAAAGAGAAGAATAAGGAATCGGAGTTTCAGAGCGATTACCTGCTTGTGCATGAGACGGGGAAGAAAATCCTGCATTTGGGGCTTGTCAAATCAGAGAGTGGAAAAGGCATTTACCACTGCAATTCTTTTATGACGACGTACCAGAATGACCGTGACAGGGATTCTTTTTTCCGTGACCTGCCATACCGTTATGAGATAACAAGGATTGTGAGGGAAAATAAAGACACGAAGCATAAAGAAGTCATATACCAGAGCGTGGAGGCGGAACAGAGGGAGCAGGCAGGCATAGAAAAAATGCTTGCAGCCGCAGGAATACGGGCAGATGGTAAACTTATAAAGTCTATTCTCCGTCTGAATAAGAAATTCGGCATATACCACACGGCAGATATGCTAAATGACAGTGAGGCTCTGCTTGGAAAATGTACGAATAAGAGGGAGGAAAGCCTTGTATCGGATTTCCTTGCACTATGGGAGGAAAAAAGAAATGGCATGTAAGCAGGAACTGTGGGATGAGGCAAAGAAAAAATGGAAAGCCCCTGTAAGGGACTGGATACACGATATGTAAATAGAAGACAAAGAAAATCCCGCCAGAAGGCAAAACGGAGGGCGACGGGGCAGAATACTGCGGCACGGAATTGATGGGCTTTAAAAGGTTTATCCTGAACGGCGGAGACTTTGACGAATATATGTCTGATAAGACGATAAAAATATGTACGGCGGAAAATTATTATATATACACACCGCAGACCTTGACAAGACCCTGTCCCAGATAGCGGATATATCCGACAGCTTTGTCTTTGCGGGCGACGCGGATACGCAGTAACGGTTTTATCAATGCTGCCTGCGCGGTTCTGACAGCGGCTGTAATTCTCCTGTTCTGTCTTAGCTGTACGGTGGAACAGAACCTTGCGGAAAACGGTGTGTCCGCGGAATGTATGACGGAATATTATATTTATTCGATGATAAGATACGGCGAATATGACCTTGATGCTGATGATTATATTGAAAAGCCCTATGATATAGATGTTTGCAAACGGGTGATGTCACTTATGGGCGGGGAGGTGTTTGCGGATATCCGCAGCGGGTGCTTTTTTGTGACGCTGGTTGTGAAACTGGCGTAAAGTAAGGACCGCGTAACAGCGTTAGCCAAAAACACCTTGCTGAAACTCTCCAAAAATGATAAAGTAATCTTATCATTGCAAAATACAGAAAGCAGAAAGGAAGATAACCAGTGAAAGCAGGACTTCCCATGGAAATTGAAAATTTTGCAGAAATGCGTACAAGAGGATATTACTATGCAGATAAGACAGGATTTATCAGAGAGCTTATAAAAAATATCGGAAAAGTGAATTTATTTACAAGGCCGAGGCGTTTCGGCAAGACGCTGAATATAAGCATGCTGAAATTCCCAGACAGAATGTAAGCAGTATCAGGCATTTATCAGAGTCAGCAGCACGGGGTCTTTTACAATGGATGACGTGCTTTTAAAAGACAGCCTGCGGATTTTGTCACGGCTGCTGCTAAAGCATTACGGACAGCAGACAGTCATACTGATTGATGAATACGATGTATCGCTTGATAAGGCATACCGTTTCGGATATTATGACGATATGTCGGATTTTATCCGGGGGCTGCTGACGCAGGCGCTGAAATCGAATGACAGCCTGTATTTTGCGGTTCTTACAGGATGTCTGCGGATTTTTGTGAGGCATTTTTAGAAAATAATACGGCTGCGATTGAAGAAGGCTTTCACTCGTACCTGAAAAAGACAATCAGTATACGCGATACGTTTGTCAGAAAGGAAGTGAAGGAAAATTTTTATCACGGTATTCTGCTTGGGATTTTTGGACATATGGATAACTGGCATGTTCTGTCTGATGCCGAAGCAGGGGACGGATACTGTGATATTCTAATAGAAGACGAGGATAGGGAAAAGGGCGCTGTGATTGAATTGAAATATGCGGAAAACGCCTGCTTTGATGCCGCATGCAGCAGTGCGCTCAGACAGATACAGGAAAAAAATTACACACAAAGACTGACTGACGACGGAATGAAAACGGTTTATCAGTACGGCATAGCATGTTATAAAAAACGGTGCAGAGTCGTTTCCGGATAAGGTCAGAACCGGGAGGATACAAAATGATGGTACAGGGATTTACGGAAAAGGACTGGAAGCTTTTCAGGAAAAAAGCGCCTGACTGGCAGGAGGCTTTTATGGAAAAGCTGACCAGGGAATATCTGGAGCTGCTAAGCTCTGAGGAAGAAGCATCGGAAAAGTTCTGGAAGCTGGAGGAACGGATAAGGGAAGATAAGAAAAAGTGCGGCGTTCAGATGGAAATGAAGCGGTCTAATCTGATTTTTAATGTTGTAAGCCTGATTGGCGAAGGGGCGGTCAGTATGGAAGAGCTTCATGAATTCAGCGAAGAATTCCAGGAAGTGATAGAGGCATATCTGAACAGAAGATTTCGGGACTAACTTGCAGACGACGGAATTGAGCATATTTTAAAATATGGGACTGCGTGTTATAAAAAACGGTGCAGGGTTATGCTGGCGGAAAAATAGTGCGGGCTGAGTGCCCGCTTTTTGTATGTCTTTTTCAGCTTATGCATGGGGAAATTTTTGAAAAAATTTTAAAAAGCAGCGACCATTGGAAAGGCTTGTGCATCTAATTAGTGTAAATACAAAACATGCTGGCCGGCAGAAAGGATATTATGAAAAAGGAACAACTGGGACAGATGATTATTCAGTCTGAAGATACGCTGTACCGCGTCGCAAAAACACTGCTTTACAATGACGCAGACTGTGCGGATGCGATTCAGGAAGCTATTGTAAAAGCATTTGCGGGTATTCAGAGTCTTCGAAAGGATTCGTATGCAAAGACCTGGCTTATCCGGATACTGATGAATGAATGCTATGCCATTATGCGCAGGGAAAAGCGTATCGTATCGCTGGAAGATTACCAGCAGGAAGAGGCGGCTGCTGAGGCGGAGGATTATTCTGATTTATATGAAGCGCTCAGACAGCTTCCGGACGAAAGCCGCATCTGTGTGACGCTTTATTATCTGGAGGGTTACAGTGTAAAGGAGACGGCAGAGATTCTGGATATTACACAAAGCGCGGTGAAAAACCGTCTGGCCAGAGCCAGGGCAAAGCTGCGCACGCAGCTGGAACAGGCCGTGACATAACAGGGCCGGAGCCAGGGCAGGCAAAGCTGCATATGCAGCTGGAACAGACGGTGACATAAGAGAGCCGGCGCAAAGCTGCGTATGGTATGCAGCTGGAACAGGCGGTGAATAACAGGGGCAGGCCTGGGCATGGCAGTACAGGCAGCAGCGTTTTGGATATTTAAACACAGGCAAATGGAGGCAGCTATGAGATTTGAGGATTTAAAATATGATTTTCCGAAAATGCCACAGGAGATGAGAACGATGATAGAAAAGGAAGTAGAAAAGCAGATAAAGACAGAGCAGGTTTCGTTTTCGAATGGCAGAAAGGCCGCGGGAAAGGTGCTTGCCGCATCGCTGGCAGCTGTGATGCTGTTAGGAACGACCGTATTTGCGGGGGTCAGCATTTACCGCATGCAGCGCGAGCAGGTTTCTGAGCACGGAGTGAATGTAAAGGTACGGGAGCATTCCGGGGAAACGGCGCAGGAGGCGGACGCGGCAGATAAGAGAAAGCCGCAGGAGATACCAAATGTAAAAATGGAAATCGGTTATCTTCCGGATGGAATGGTGCAGACGGATGAAGGGAAATACAGCTATGAAAATGCGCTGCATAAGGGAGGCATATCCATTACATTTTACCGCATGGATACCGGAGACAGCCAGTTTGAGATGCTGCACCAGGATGTCCTTTCGAGCGAAGATATTTCCGTAAACGGATTTGACGGCGTATATCTGGAATATCCGCATCTGTATGAAGAAGAAATCGCATTTAACCAGCGTATTTATGCGGCATTTACAGATGTTCATTATGTGATGGAAATGTACGCGGCATCGGATGTGTCCAAAGAAGAAGCGCTGAAAATCGCCGAAAGCATCCGGCTGGTTCCGACCGACGGGGAAGGGGATAAAAATCTAATCCGGGGATGGGACTGGAGCGCATACCTTGCCAGTGAGAAGGAAGATGCACGGCAGGAAAACACGGCGGCGCAGGAAGAAACCGCAGAGCGGACTTCTGTGTCAAAGGAAGAGATGAAGCATACACATGCTGTCGGGGAAAGCTTTTCTCTGGAGAATCCGCAGGCGGATGAAAAGTCTGGATTAACGGCAAAGGTGACCGATGTACAGGTGACCGATGATATCAGCCTGTTAGATTTATCCAAAGACGATGAGGATTTCAGGGCGGAAACAGACAGCAGCGGAAAATTAAAACCAGCGGTGATTCAGTATATCAAAAATGGAAACCTGGACTCTCTGAGCGAAGTGGTAAAATCAAGAAAGGTGCCGCAAAAACTGGTTTATGTTACGGTGGAATACACAAATACCGGAGACAGGGAGCTTAACGATGTACTGTTTTTTGGAAGTCTGGAGAGAATTTATGAAAAAGACGGGCAGATGCGGATGATGCCGGGAGGAAATTATGAGGAGGTTTCCGATACGGATGCCTGGAACCAGGTGGCAAACCGCGGGCTGTCCAGCCGGTTTGAAATGCCGTATTATGATGTGCACGGGGGAGAGCGGAATAATAATTACATTGAGTCTGTGAAACCGGGCGAAACGGTTACGGTGCATATGGCATGGACTGCGACACAGGAGGAGCTTGGAAACCTGTATGTCAGTCTGGATACGTATGGCGGGGCCGGGGCATTTACGGATACATCGCTTGCAATGGGATATGTGGATATCAGGCAGGCTTGTATGAGATACCTGAAATAGTACCGCTGACAAGAAGCGAAAGCAGAAAAAGCAGCTGTCATACGGTCTGTGCAATTGCTGTACAGACCATATGACAGTGTCTGCATTTCGTTCGATAAATCCCGGCGTGAATCGATTTCAATAGGATGTCTGTGTTTCAGAAGCAGGAATGACAATGAAATTTTGTGGATTAAGGAAATAATATCATAGATATTAAGCAGCTTTATCATAATCCAGAATAAAGATTTTACTTGCAATTTTTTCGATATTATCCAGAATGCCGTCAATTTTTTCTGCTACTGAAGAAATTAAAAATTCTTCTCCGCATTGGTCGCACTTTAGGCATGGAACATTTTCTATAATAATATAACAATTATTTAACTGTGTAAAATATGTTGTAACTGATTCCTGCATTTCCCCATATTTGCAGCTCATACAAACCATAATTAACGCTCCTTTCTGGTTTTAAAATCATCATGAAATTTATCGGTGCTCGGAAAATATGCTGTAATTATTCGTGACATACTGCCCTCATCACTTGCCACAACATGCAATATTTTATTGTCAATCGTATAACCGAATATCAGACAGCATCTCCTTTCTTAATATAGTAATATCAAATATTTTATATATATGCAAGTATATGATTTTTTCTGTGATAAAAATGATAATGTACGCATGCTATGCATTTTGGATGCGCAGCATGAATATTTTTTATATTGTATGCAGCCGCAGTTTTTGATATAGTGATACCGAAAGTGCATTCAGCATGTAAGTTAGGAGAATGACAGACTATGAAGATTAGATTTGCAGAAAGCAGGGACCGGGATATGCTGATTCGGTATGATAAGCATATCAAAGCAGATGAATTAAAAGACATTCTATCACGGAAACGTATTCTGACTGCGGAAGAAAACGGACAGTTTGCAGGCTGGCTGCGTTACGGCATGTTCTGGGACAGCATTCCGTTTATGAACATGCTTTATATTTTAGAAGAGTTCAGAGGAAAGGGAGCCGGCAGGCAGATGGTCATGTTTTGGGAGAATGAAATGAAGCGGCGGGGGTATCAGACACTTATGACCTCTGCGCAGTCGGATGAATATGCGCAGCATTTTTATTTCCGGCTCGGATATGAGGCTGTGGGAGGGTTTCGGATGGGTGCGGAGCCGTATGAAGTGATATTTGCTAAAACTTCAGCTGACCAGAATATGTAAATGGCACTGATGAGCCGGGAATCTAAAAAACAGGTTTCCGGCTTTGTTTTATTTGCGGAAGAAATACAGTCGCATATCGAGGACAGGCAGACTGCAGGTTTCAGCGAGCAGAGAAAGCGGATGAATGTATGCTTTTTTGAGCATTGCTGTGTGGCGGATTGCCCGCAAAGATAAAAGAAGGAGATAAAAGAAGGAGATAAAAGAAGGATAGAAGCGAAACACTTTTAGTAAAAACGCATTGAATGCAAAAGCTGTTTTTGATATAGTGATACCAAAAAGGAGAGTGAAAAATTATGAGAAAAGAAATGGCTGCGGGAGAATTTTTCAAAAAAAGAGTTCTAAAGGCGGTATTTCAAAAAAGCAGTTATCAAAAAAGCAGTTTTCAATGCAAAAGAGACGGACTGACAATTCGCGGGACGGAGTACAGGCCCCAGGGCTCTCATCTGCCTGTAGCGGTAGTATGCCATGGATTTATGGCATACCAGGATACGGTAAAACAGTATGCTGCTGCGCTGGCGGATATGGGGTATCTGGCCTATACGTTTGATTTCTGTGGCGGAAGTGCCATAAAGGGAAAAAGTGACGGGCTCACAACGGAAATGTCTGTGCTGACAGAAATCAAAGATTTAGAAAGCGTGCTTTGCTATGCGGCGGGCAGAGATTATGCAGATTCGGAGAATATAACGGTGATGGGATGCAGCCAGGGAGGATTTGTTTCAGCACTGTGTGCGGCAAAGGGAAATTTTCCGATAAAAAAGCTGGTGCTGTTTTATCCGGCACTGTGTATTCCGCATGATGCAAGGGCGGGGAAGATGATGTGGGCGAAGTTTGACCCCAGGCATATACCGGAGCTTATCAAATGCGGCCCGATGAAATTAGGGGCATGTTATGTGAAAGATGTGATAGAAATGGAGCCTTACAAAGAGATTCGGGGATTTTCGGGTGATGTTCTGATTGTTCATGGAGAAAAAGACAGGATTGTACATCCGAAATATGCGAAAAGAGCTGCCCGTGTTTACTGGAAAAGCAGCACAGACAGAGTGGTCAGATTTGAAATGATAAAAAATGCGGGGCATGGATTTTCGAAAAGGGCTGATAGGAAGGCAGTCGGGATTTTGAGGGATTTTTGTAATGCTCAATATCATGAATGATAAATCCAAACAGCGATGCCGGCTTATGGTTATACTGTATATGAGGGTATTTTATTTAAAAACACCCTCATAATCCTGCAAATCATGATAAACAGCATCAACATAAACCTTATTACCTTCTATTCGGTAAAGCATGAAACAGCTATGCTGCCTGAGGCGGATTTTACGATACCCAAGGTCACGCAGACGGGTATTTTCGCAAAGCTTCAAACTGCCAGCCATGTAAGAAAGACGCTTTAATGTACTCTCAGCATCTTTTAAAATGTTCATTGCTGCCTGAGTATTTTGGAGTTTATATAAGCAATAATTTATGATTTTATCAAGATTCTGTTCGGCTTGTTCAGAAAAAATAACCTCAAAGCTCATACCGTGACCTCAGTTCTGCTATAACCGTATCAGCCTCCCTGTACTGACCATTTTCAATTTGGTGGCGGGAAACTTCAAGGTCATGGTAAATATCCCTGGCACTTTTTTTAGGCAAAAGCATTCCCATAGCATTATCAATTGCCTTATTTTCATTTTGGCGGATGAGTTTTTTTGTGAATTTCTGAACTTTTATCAGTTCTGTTTCTGGCAACGCTTTCATCATTGCGACTGTGTTTTCCATCGTATTCATTACAATTTCCTCCGTTCAGGCGGTGCTTTGACTCATATAACTGATTATTATTATAACATCATTGCCATAGAAAATAAACTTATAAGCGAAATTTAGAAAAAGTGCACAAAAATGAAACATGAAAACTATGCAATAAGGCGAAAATCACAAAACAGATTGACAAAATTAAGACCCGCATATATACTTTAAACAACAAGAAACGCGTTTCAAATATCGAGACGGAGGAAACAGAAATGGCAGGCATCCGGGAAGTAGCAAAATTAGCCGGGGTTTCCGCTTCTACCGTATCCAGGGTTATGAACGGTACAGCAAATGTAGACGAAGAAAAAAAGCAGAGAGTCTTAGCGGCGATAGAAGAAACGGGTTTCAAACCAAATGAACTGGCAAGAGCGCTGTTCAAGCAGTCATCAAAAATCATAGGAGTCATCGTTCCGAATATTGAAAACCCCTTTTACAACGAGCTTGCGAAAGCAGTGGAGGAAGAGGCGTACCGGAACGGTTACCGGATGCTTTTATGCAATTCCAACAATAATACGGAAAAAGAACTGATGAATATTCAGATATTAAATCAGATGAAGGCGGACGGAATTATTATACTGACTTACAGTGACAAGACTGGTAAAGAACTTGCCAGATGCCGGATTCCGGCGGTTGTTGTGGACAGACAGCTGACGGGAAGCGGGCAGAGCGCGTATATAGAGGCAGACCATTATAAAGGCGGGCGGATGGCAATGGAGCATCTGTTAAACTGCGGATGCCGCAATATCGTATTTTTAAGGGGGCCGTTAGAGTTATCAAGCGGAATGCGCAGATATCAGGGGTATCAGCAGGCTTGCAGGGAGCATGGCATTCAGGAACAGTGCATTGACTGCCTGTACGAATACGAAGACGGGCTGCGTGCGGCAAAAGAGCTGGCGGCGCGTTTTCCTGAGGCAGACGGCATGATTGCAAGCAACGATATGGTAGCGATTGCTTCTTATAAGATTTTGACAAATGCAGGATACCGTGTGCCGCAGGACATTCAGATAATCGGATTTGACAATATCAAATTCAGCTGGCTGTTTACGCCGGAACTTACGACCATTATCCAGCCGATTACACAGATGGGAACGATGGCTGTTCAGATGATTATCCGCCATGGCCAGGGGCTGCCGTTTCAAAAGGAAAACATTCTGGACGTTTCTTTGGTAGAACGCCAGACGACAAGGAGAAAGGAGTGATGCTATGAGGCAGGAAACAGACAGATTTAGCAGTGAAAAATCTGAGTCAGAAAAACTGGAAGCAGGAAAGGCAGGGGAAGGGAAGATGAAAAAAATTGCAGTTGTTGGCAGCATTAATATGGATATGACGGTAACTGCAGAGAGAATTCCGTTAAAAGGCGAAACGCTGCGCGGAGACAGCATCCGTCTGATACCGGGCGGCAAAGGCGCAAACCAGGCGGCGGCAATGGCGAAGCTCGGAGCGCAGACAGAAATGTTCGGCTGTGTGGGGGACGACAGCAACGGCTCCATGCTTTTGCAGAATTTACAAAAGGCAGGGGTAAAGACAGAGCATATTAAAATCTGCAAAGATACGCCGACGGGAATCGCGATGATTACGGTAGCCGAAAATGACAATACCATTGTAGTAGTTCCAGGGGCAAACGGAAGAGCTGACAAGGCATACATAGACGAAATCAAACCGTATCTTATGGAATATGACATGGTCGTGCTTCAGCATGAAATACCGTTAGAAACAGTTGCCTATGTTGTGGATTTCTGTGCGGAAAACGGAATCCAGGCTGTATTAAATCCGGCTCCGGCTGCGGAAGTGCCGATGGATGTGATTGAAAAGGTGACTTATTTAACACCGAATGAACATGAGGCAGCGCTGATTTTCGGGGAAGGAAAGCCGGCAGAGGAGCTGTTAAGGCAGTATCCGGAAAAGCTCATTATTACACAGGGCTCGAAAGGAGTCTGCGCGTGCCTGGAATCAGGAGAAATCTTGCACGTTCCGGCAAGGCCGGCAAAGGTGGCTGACACGACAGGCGCGGGGGATACTTTAAACGGCGCATTCTGTGTCAGAAGAGCGGCAGGCGACGATTTGAAATCCGCTTTATTGTATGCGAATACCGCAGCAAGCCTGTCTACGGAAAAATTCGGGGCACAGGCCGGAATGCCGTCGGCAGAAGAGGTCGAAGAAGAATTATCAAAAGGCCGGATAGAAAGATGACAATGCCGCAGAACCAGAATACCAGGCTTTCAAAAGCGGCTGCAGAAAGGAGATTAGGAAGGAATATGAAAAGACAGGGAATCCTAAACAGTGAAATATCCCGGGTGCTTTCTTATATGGGGCACACTGACCGGATATGCATCGGCGACTGCGGCCTTCCGATACCGGAGGAGACAAAACGGATTGATTTAGCGCTCCGGTTCGGCACTCCTTCTTTTATGGAAGTGTTAGCGGAAGTGGCGAAGGATATGAAAATCGAAAAGATTTATCTCGCACAGGAAATAAAAGAGAACAATCCGCAGACGGAGGAAGATATTTTCCGGCTTTTTGCAGAATTTGAAACCGGTTGCGAAACCGGTTTCACAGAAAAAAGCAGCGGAGAAACACAAGAAACAGAAGGAAGCAGAATGCCTTTTAAAATGGAAGCAGAATATGTCCCGCATGAGCAGCTGAAAGAAATGACGAAAACATGCGCAGCGGTAATCCGTACAGGAGAAACAACGCCATATGCGAATATCATTCTGCAGTCCGGCTGTATTTTTTAGGAGAAAGGGGGAAGGGGTATGCAGATTAAGATGCATGGCATCGACAAGTCGTTCGGAGGAAACGCCGTGCTAAAGAGCGCGGGATTTCTGTTAGACCATGGAGAAACGCATGCACTGATGGGGGAAAACGGCGCCGGGAAATCTACGCTGATGAAAATACTGACAGGCGTGTACACCAAAGATGCCGGAACCGTGACCGTAGACGGACAGGAGGTCTGTTATAAAAATCCGCAGGAAGCAGAGAAGGCCGGAATCGTATTTATCCACCAGGAGTTAAACGTCCTGTTTGACCTGACCGTGGAAGAAAACATGTTCCTTGGCAAAGAGATAAAAAAGGGGTTTGGCATCTGTGATAAGAAGGCAATGCGCGCAGAAGTAAAAAAGATTTTGGACCGCCTCGGCGTAAATATTGACCCGGGGCAGCGCATGAACGAGCTTTCTGTGGGACAGCAGCAGATGATTGAGATTGCCAAGGCGCTGATGGTGGACGCGAAGGTCATTATTATGGATGAGCCGACGGCGGCGCTGACCCAGAGCGAAACAACGGTGCTGTTTCAGGTAATCAATTCCCTGAAGAAAAAGGGTGTGTCCATTGTTTATATTTCCCACCGCATGGAGGAAATTTTCGAGCTCTGTGACCGGATTACGATTCTAAGGGACGGGTCTTACATCGGAACGAAGAAAATCAGCGAGACAGATATGAACGATGTGGTCAAGATGATGATTGGCCGCGAAATCGGCGAGCGTTATCCGCTTCGCAAAGCAAAAATCGGGAATATCGCTTTTGAAGTAAAAGGACTGACCTGTCCGGGCGTGTTTGAGGATGTGTCGTTTCAGGTGCATGCCGGGGAAGTGCTCGGCGTCTCCGGGCTGATGGGAGCCGGCAGGACAGAAATCATGCAGGCCATTTTTGGAAATATGCCGCATGTAACCGGAGAGATTTATTTGAACGGCGAAAAAATCCAAAACCGCAGTCCGCAGGAAGCGATGAAAAACGGCATCGGCTTTATTACAGAAGACCGCAAAGTAGAAGGGCTTATGCTGGAAGAAAGCATACAGAAAAATATCTCGATTGCAAACCTCGGGCGGATATCCAAAGGAGGCGTGCTGAGTAAAGAATCCGAAGCTGAGCTGGTAAAACGGGGCATTGGCGAGCTGCATATCAAGTGCTTCGGCCCGCAGCATGAATGCAGCAATTTAAGCGGCGGCAACCAGCAGAAAGTGGTCTTTGCAAAATGGATTTATACAGAGCCGAAGGTGCTGATTTTAGACGAGCCGACGAGGGGCGTGGATATCGGGGCTAAAAAGGAGATTTACAGCATTATCAATGAACTTGCAGAAAAAGGGGTGGCAATTATTATGGTATCGTCAGAGCTCCCGGAGGTGCTCGGCATGTCAGACCGGATTATGGTCGTAAGAGAAGGGCATGTCAGAGGCATTCTGCATAAGGAGCAGGCAGACCAGGAAAATATAATGATACTCGCAACAGGAGGGGAGTTACATGAATAGTAAAAAGGCAGGAAGCTATATCCAGGAACTGGGCGCATTAATCGCACTTGTCCTTCTGGCTTTGATGATTAGTATCATCAGTCCGGAATTTCGGACAGTCAGCAACTTTTTATCGCTGCTTCGGCAGTCATCCATTAACGGCTTTATCGCATTCGGAATGACATGCGTGATACTCACTGGCGGAATAGACCTCTCGGTAGGCTCCGTGCTGGCGCTTACAACCGCGTTCTGCGCAAGCTTTATCGCAGGCGGCATGCCGGTCGGGCTGGCGATGCTTTTAGCCATTGTCATAGGCACGGGATTTGGCTTATTAAGCGGCCTTCTCGTAACAAAGGGACGTCTGCAGCCGTTTATCGCAACACTGATTACAATGACGGTATACAGGGGCCTGACGATGATTTTTATGGACGGCAAGCCGATTTCCAATCTTGGGGACAGTTTTTTCTTAAAGCTGATTGGAAAAGGGAACATATTTGGAATTCCGGTTCCGGTGATTCTGTTTCTGGTTATCTTTGCGCTCTTTGTGTTTGTGCTGGAGAAGACGACATTCGGACGCAGGATTTATGCGACTGGAAGCAACTGGAAATCTGCAAAACTGGCAGGCGTAAACATTGACCTGACAAAAATGGCAGCTTATGCAATATCAGGGTGCATGGCGGCAGTATCCGGGCTGATTCTGCTTTCCCGTCTCGGCTCTGCGCAGCCGACACTCGGCGACGGTTACGAGCTGGATGCGATTGCAGCGGTTGCATTAGGCGGCACCAGCATGAACGGCGGGCGCGGGAGAATCTGGAAAACGTTTGTGGGCGTTTTGATTATTGCGGTATTAAACAACGGGTTAAATATTCTTGGCGTTTCTTCTTATTATCAGGACGTGGTAAAAGGAATTGTAATTTTAATCGCGGTAATGTCAGACCGGAAACGATAAGAAAAATCAGCCTGAAAAGCGGCAGGGCAGCCTGCAGCAGAAGCAGAAAGAAATCTGGAAACCGTAAAAATGAAATCAGGAAAAGGAGAATTTACTATGAAAATCAAAAAATTAGCAGCAGTTTTATTCGCATCCGTTATGATGTTTTCTATGGCAGCTTGCAGCGCGGTGTCGGTAGACGGCGAGGGCGGCGGCTCGAAAGACCAGAAGGAGTCTTCCAGTGACAGCGGAGACGGTGAAGACGGCAATGCCGGCAGCGGTGCCATCGGCCTTGCGGTGTCCACCCTGAACAACCCGTTTTTTGTAACGTTAAGCGAAGGCGCAAAAGACGCGGCCAAAGAAACAGACGCGCAGCTGATTGTCGTAGACGCCGGCGATGACGCTGCGAAACAGACAAGTGATATTGAAGACCTGATTTCCAGAAATATCAGTGTTCTGATTGTAAATCCGGTAGATTCGGACGCGGTAGCCCCGGCGGTGAAGGATGCGGTGGCAAAAGGAATCAAGGTCGTATCGGTCGACCGTGTTGTAAACGGCGTGGATGTAGACTGTGCGATTGCCTCTGACAATGTGGCCGGTGCAGAAGCGGCGACGGAATATTTAGTCAGCCTGACTGGCGAAGATGCAAAGACGGCAGAGCTGCAGGGCGTATCCGGCGCGAGTGCAACGATTGACCGCGGGGAAGGCTTTCACAATGTAGCAGACGAAAAACTGGATGTAGTATCCAGCCAGACGGCAAACTTTAACCGCTCGGAAGGCATGACGGTTATGGAGAATATGCTTCAGGCAAACCCGGATATCCAGGGCGTGTTTGCGCATAATGATGAAATGGCGCTTGGCGCAGTAGAAGCTATTGGAAATAAAGAGATTTATGTGGTGGGATTTGATGCTACAGACGATGCGCTTACCGCAGTAGCCGAGGGCAGAATGGCTGCAACCGTTGCCCAGAAGCCGGACCTGATGGGCGCGACGGCAGTAGAGACAGCATTAAAGCTGATGGCTGGCGAAAGTGTGGAAAAAGAGATTCCGGTGGAAGTCGAGCTGATTACAGAATAGGCCGGGCATAGGGAAATTTTATAATTGACATTTTTTACCAAATGATATAAACTCCTTATTAGAAATTATTACTAATAAGGAGTTTTTTATGATTCCAAGAACTACAATTCAAAAAGAGCTGGTACTGGATGCCGTGAAGCAGCTTCATAATCATGCAACAGCGGATGAAGTGTACGAGCTGGTGCAGTCCGCGCATCCGAATATCAGCAAAGGAACTGTTTATCGGAATCTGAGCCGTCTTTGCGCGGAGGGAAAAATCAGAAAACTGGAAACTCCCGACGGACCTGACCGTTTCGACCATGACTGCACAAACCATTATCACATACACTGCTGTAAATGCGGCAGGGCTTTTGATGTGGATATGGAAGCTGTGACCGGATTGATAGACAGGGTAAAAGACAGGCATGGGTTTGAATTCCTGGATTACGATATTATGTTCAAAGGAATCTGTCCGGACTGCCGGAAAAAGTAACGCTGATACGGCAGCGAAACAGCCGTAAATGATAGGATTTATAATTAAAGAAGGAACAGCCATGGGTATTTTTAAGAAATCAAAAAAAGAAAGCCTGCTATTGTCTGTTTCAGAACTTGCAGAGGCGGATTATGGAAAAAAATCTGCTGAGCTGGAACAGATTTACCGCCGTCTTCTTACAGGACGCGGCCGGTTTGAGAAAGTGATGACACATATTCTGGATGCCGTGATGCAGATTAGCTCTCTGGACCTTTCCCTGAATCATTATTCTGAAATTCTTCAGAAAGTGTCGGACAGTGTTTCAAACGCTGCTGAGCTGATTCACTCGGCTTCTGACGAAGCGGATTCGATTGCTGCAGCAGTTTCTGTACAGCATGAAGAGCTGACCAGTACCATGATTGAAATTTCGGAGGAGTCGAATCATGTCTATCAGCGCATTGATGAGAGCCAGCAGGAGCTGACGGTGACCAGAGAGCTGTCTGACAATACAATCAGCGCATCAAAAGAGATGCAGCAGGATATGAGCCGGCTGTCTGAGATTATCAGCCAGATGAATGACGTGATTGAAGGGATTAACGCTATTTCGTCCCAGACCAATCTTCTTGCCCTGAATGCATCCATTGAGGCGGCAAGAGCAGGAGAGGCAGGCAAAGGCTTTGCGGTTGTCGCAGAAGAGATTCGTCAGCTGGCAGATGAAACGAGAAACCTGACTGCGAGCATGGGGCGTTTTGTGGCGGACATACGCAGCGCGTCCGCAAAGAGTGTGGAGAGCGCGGACAGCACTATCGAATCGCTGGGAACCGTTACGCAGAAAATCAGCCATGTGTGGGAGCTGAACGAAGATAACCGGCAGTATGTAGAGAAGATTACCAGTAATATTTCGTCCCTGGCAAGTCTGAGCGAGGAGATTAGCAGCTCGGTCATCGAGCTCGAGTCGCGTTCTAAGGATATCAATGTTCAGTGCGGCGTGCTGCACGAGGATACTGTGCATTTACGGGAACACGGCAAAAGTATCAATGGGGTTGTCAGACCGCTGGAAGAGATTGAATCGACGCTGGATGAATCCGTTAAAATGATGGGAACGATGGCAAAGGATGCTTTTTACAGGCTGGATGACCGCACGTTTGCAGAGTATATCGAAAAGGCAGTTACAGCTCATAAGAACTGGCTGGCAAATCTGGAGCGCATTGTCACAGAGCGGACGATTCTGCCGCTGCAGGTGGATGATAAAAAGTGCGGATTCGGTCATTTTTACTATGCAGCAGAACCGGCCAGGCCGGAAGTCCGTAAGCTCTGGAACCAGCTGGGCGACAAGCATAAAAAATTTCATGCCTATGGGAAACAGGCAGTGGATGCGCTGTTTGACGGGGATTACAGCAAGGCGGAGAGTGTCTGCCGGGAAGCGGTACAATACTCCGCGGTCCTGCTGAATGACCTTGAAGAAATTAAAAAAGCGCTTCTGTTATAGGACGCTGTGATTTAAATTGATACTTGCTTTTTACACGCAGCAGGGGTATGATAGGGAAAAGCTGTAAACAGCGGCTTTCAAAGAAAGAGAGGAAAAGATATGGAACAGAAATTTTTTGTTTGTGAACACTGCGGCAACATCATTGCAATGGTAAAAGACGCCGGAGTTCCGGTGATGTGCTGCGGACAGAAGATGAAAGAAATCATTCCGGGAACTGTGGATGCAGCGGTTGAAAAGCATGTGCCTTCTTATACTGTTGAGGGAAATCTGGTAAAAGTAAAGGTAGGCTCTGTAGAACATCCGATGATGCCGGAACACAGCATTGAGTGGGTTTCCCTGCAGACAAAGCAGGGCAATCAGCGTAAAGTGCTGCATGCGGGAGATAAGCCGGAAGTATGCTTTGCACTTTGCGAAGGTGACGAAGTGGAAGCAGTTTATGCATACTGCAACCTGCATGGATTGTGGAAAGCATAAATTATAAAAAGCCTGAAATGGAAAAGAAATGCCTCTGGCAAAATCGTGTGATTTTGTGCAGAGGTTTTTTCTAAGGCTTCAGACAATGACAGGGCTGTCAGAAGTTTATTGTATAATGGTGAGGGATAATATGAAGCTCAAATGGATTACATTACAGGATTTTAGAGGAATAGAGAAACTGACTCTGGCTTTGAATGGAAAAACAACAGTCCTTTTTGGTATCAATGGTGTTGGTAAATCGTCGATTCTTCGAGCTGTTGACCTGCTCTATGCAAATATCATTGCGAAACTGATAGGAACTGGTAAAATAAGGACGGCAAAACTGGACTGCGATGATATTAGCTACGGAAAATCTCAGGCAAATATAAATGCTGTATTTTCTTTTGAAGATGGAACAGACATGCAGTACGGCTGTTCGTTTGGCAGAGCCGCCGGGAAAAAGCACAATATAGCTGAACTGAAATTATTAGCTGATAAATTTGAAGATTCCTATCTTGTAAAAGGACACGATGATGGGAATGGTAACTGGATAGAAGAAGCTGATTATAAAAATATGCCGGTTTTTGTTAATTACGGGGTCAACAGAATTGTATTAGATGTTCCGGTGCGGGCATCGAAAGAACAGTTTGTCAAACTGGATGCGTTTGATAAGGCAATTGAGAGTACAATCGATTTTAGAAATCTGTTTAAGTGGTTTCGAAACCAGGAAGACTTAGAAAATCAGGCAAAGGTACGCGATAATTCAGACTATGAAGATAAAAGCTTAGCTGCTGTAAAACGTGCGATGCTGGCAATGTTAGATGGATTTGACGACATTCATATAGATAGAAAGCCGCTGGCAATGAAAGTGAGAAAGGACGGAGAGTATTTAACAATCAACCAGTTATCGGATGGAGAAAAATGTACGATAGCCTTATTCGGGGATCTGGCGAGAAGAATGGCATTGGCAAATCCTGAAAGAGAGAATCCTTTAGAAGGAACGGGTGTAGTATTAATCGATGAGTTAGATTTGCATATGCATACTTCATGGCAGCGTAAAGTGCTGGGCGTACTAAAGAATACATTTCCAAATGTACAGTTTATCATTACCACACATTCCCCGCAGATTCTGGGAGAAGCAGACGATACATTGAATCTGCTGTATATGTTTAAAGAGGAAAAGAAGATATCAATGAAATCGTATCAGTCATTTATGGGGTGGGATACAAATGTGATTTTAGAAGAAGTAATGAACACAGACTCCGTAAATCAGAATATGAAAAGAATGCTGGACAAATTGTATTTATATATTGAAGAAAAGAAATTTGAACAGGCAGAAGAGCTTGCCGACGTATTAGATGAAAAATCGAACGGATATGCGCAGGGAGTTGCAAAAGCAAGAATTCTTATTTCCAGGGGGAGAAGACGTGAAAAGAATCAATAAGCAGGAGTCTCCGCAGTGGTTTGAAGACTGGAAAAAAGATTTTAAAACAGCGAATCATAGAAACGCCCATTATAAGGGTGATTTTTCTGCTGACGGCATAGACGGAAAAAACAGGAGACATAGATTAAGAGAAAATCTGGTAAAGGAACAGGGTAAAATATGCTGTTACTGTATGAGGAGGATATCCGTAAGCTCTTCTCATATTGAACATTTTTGGCCAAAGGAGTTTTTTGCAGATAAAGATTTATCATATGAAAATCTGTTTGCTTCCTGCAATGGAGAAGGAACGGCTGTAACGGATGATGAGCACTGCGGCCATAGAAAAAATAACTGGTGGAAAGAGGGGATGATTTCTCCGGCAAAAATAGAAGCAGAAAAAATATTTAAATATCTGCCGAATGGAAAAATTATGAGTGTCAGAGGCAGTTCATCGTCCAATATCGCACAGGAAATGATACATAATTTCGGACTGGATAGTTTTCATCTTGAAAGGGACAGGCGTCAGGCTATAGAAGCTTCCGAGGTGTTTGATGATGAAGAATTTTCAGAAGAAGAAATAAGAAATTTTATTGAATACTATTCGAATAAAGATAATGGAGTTTATATGCCTTATTGCAAGGCTATTACAGACTGCCTGGAGGAAATGCTGTGAATTGCGGTAAACAGCCCGGACGCTGGAAGAAACCAGCATCCGGGCTGTTTTTTATGCTGTCTGACTGACATGGAATTTTCCGATTTCGTCGCGCAGCGTTTCGGAACTCTGTCTCGTTTTCATAACCTGCGCTAATACTTCTTCCGATTCCTGTGCAATCACGGAAGCGCGCTGTGCAATCTCTGTAGTGCCCTGGGCACCTTCCTCCGCCGCTTTGGAAATATCGCTCATGGAGCTTTTAATGTTTTCCATATTGCTGAAAAGCTCCTGTGCAATGGTGCTGAACTCACTCATTAATGCGTCGACGGAGCCGCCGTCTTTATCATACTGCTCTCCGATGGTTAAAAATCCTTCGTAATCAGCGGTTACATCCTGTACGACAAAATCAAGCAGCTTGCGGGCATTTGAGGAAAGGTTTTCTACCGCCTGGGTAACTTCCTGGGTGACTTCCTGTATCTGAATGACCGTCTGTCTGGACTGTTCGGCAAGCGTGCCGATTTCATCCGCGACAACGGCAAAGCCCTTGCCTGCCTCTCCGGCTCTTGCTGCCTCGATGGAAGCGTTTAAGGACAAGAGGTTTGTCTGGGAAACGACATTCATAATGACACCCGATAATTCATAAATCTGGTCGATGACCTTTGCATTTTCAAGCGCGGTTTCTAAATCCTGCTGGATTTCATTTTTCAAAAGCTCGGCCTTATGCTGGGCATTTTTTATTTTTACATTGGTATCTCCGGCACGGCCTTTGATTTCCGCGGCGCCCTGGGCTCCGTCCTGAGAGCGGCGGGCAATGTGCTCTACGGCGGAATGAACCTCGCTGGCAGATTCATTGGCCATTGTTGTCGTAGCGGCTGTTTCCTGCATGCCCGCAGAAAGCTCTTCGGATGCGGCAGATACGCTGGAAATATCATCATTTAGCTTTGCGACAGATTCATTTACCATGCCGGCAGCATTGCTGATGGTTTCAGATTCTTCCTGTACATGCAGTATCAGATTCGACGTTGCGGTTTTCATATCCTGGATGCACTTTGCAAGCTGGCCGAAATCGTCCCTGCGGCCCTGGAATTTTTTCGTAAAATCTTTCGTGTAGTCTCCCGCGGCCATTTGATTTAATTCCTGCGTGGCGGCTTTTAAAGATTTCGCGATATCCGTAACAATTAAGAGTGCAATCACAATCATCAGCAGAATGGATACCGTCATCGACGTAAGGGAAAGCGTTCTCGTACGGTCAAAGATTTGTCTGACATCTTCGTTGCTTTGTACGGCATGGTCTTCGAGCTCATCTACATAATTCCCGGTGCCGACAATCCACTGCCACGGCTCAAAGGCTTTGCTGTATGCGCGTTTCGGGAAAGGCTCGCTGCCGCCTTCCTTTGGATAATAGTATTCGGTATATCCGCCGTCAGACTGCTGGCCGTTTTTAATGATGTCTTTAATAAAGCTGTTTCCCTGGCTGTCTTTTGCATTCAGACGGTTCGTGCCTTCTGTTTCCTGGCCGAGCAGGACGACGTTGTCACCGTCATATGTATCAATCCAGAAGTAACCGCTGTCTCCGTAGCGAAGCTCCCTGACGATGGCTGCGGCTGTCATTTTGGCTTCTTCCTCGCTGCACAGTCCGTTCTGGCAGTTTTCATATTCTTCTTCTAACAATGTGATTACATTTTCAACCTGGCCTTTAATCTGTGCGTCATAATCGTTGTAGAGCAGTTCTTTTATGCTGGACACCGACTGCTCATACGACTGGTTCATGCCGTTTATGTTTATGATGCCCATAACAAGCATGGATATGGCTGCTGCAGCAGTCAGTATAATTAATTTGGTCCGGACTTTTAAATTTGCAAACATTTTGTGCAACCCCTTTCTTTTGCAGCATGCACAGAGCAGCTGATACGGCTGTTTTATGCATATGTAACGTATTACCGTTTTTATTTTAGCACATATAAATGTATCGTATTGTTTTTTTATGCATACATAAGGCCGAAGTTTGATGCCCGGTCTTTCGAAACAAAAAATGTAAAGCCCTGGCAGTTCAATAGGCCTTACACTCTGGTTTCGTGGCTGGTCAGGAGGGGGGGATTTATTTTGGCCTCTCGGACGCCGGGAGAGGGAATTTGCCCGGTCTTCCTGCGGCTGCTCCAGAATGTTAAGAATCCCTAAGCATTCTGCATTTACGCTGTGGCACCGGACGGGACGCGGCACCTATTCGCCCTGGCTTCTTGCCAGCAGCTACCGGTGCCGCTGCGGCTTCGCCGCCTGGTTATTGCAGCAGAATGCTAAGGGATTCTAAACATTCTTCCGATGCCGCAGGAAGACCGGGCAAATTCCCTCTCCCGGCTGTTTTGTGGCAGCTGTTACATGAGACATTTCGGGTATAGCATAAATATTTTCAGGTGAAAGTTTACAGTCTGCTGTATAAAGTTTTAACAGAGTGTCGGATTTTAGTACAAAATTAACACGTCGTAAAATAAATAGCAGATTATTCTGCTTGTCTAAATCCCTGTGAGCACGTGACAAAAATCCTCAGCATACCCTGTACACCTCCGATTTTTGCCATACATTCACGAAAATTTATCCGCTGCAGTAAAACCAGCCATTTGTTTTAAGCTGTACTTGAAAAAATCTCATCGTTCCGCAGCCCAAAATTACAACATTTTCAACGTAAATCCTGTGAAAACCAGCCGGGTGACGGGAAGATGCACCGGCTTCCTGCGACATTGGAGGAATGTTTAGAATCCCTTGGCATTCTGCTGCAATAACCAGGCGGCGAAGCCGCAGCGGCACCGGTAGCTGCTGGCTGCAGGCCA
>CANDJC010000077.1 GCA_947384955.1 uncultured Eubacterium sp.
CGCCCTGGCTGAATGCCAGCAGCTACCGGTGCCGCTGCGGCGTCGCCGCCGGGTTTTTGTGGCAGAATACTAAGGGATTCTAAACATTCTTCCAATGCCGCAGGAAGACCTGGCAAATCTCCTCTCCCGGCTGGTTTTTGGCAGACGTTACATGAGTCATTTCGGGTGCTGTACAAATATTTTACATTTATATAGTTTGCTGTTATTTATAATATAGCCAGCTGATTGATGAAAGTAATATTAAGATATAAATATTAAGATATACACCCATTTACAGCTTTTTAGATTTCGATATATTTTTGTAATAATCAATGCTATATCTTGTATATATCGTTTCTATTTAATCTGTATCTTGTATCAAATCAAAAACTTGTAAACTGGTGTAATTTAAACACAAGTTACATGTTTTTGATTTCATACTATATAGATTATGCTGCTATAACTAAATACAAAATATAGCTATCATTTTCTCAAAAATAAATCAATAGGAATAAAACTGTAAATTGGTGTAGTTTAATTCTTTCTGTTATATAATTTTTGCAGAGTGTTTTCAGTTTTTGTTTAAAATCTGAGAAAACCAGCCAGGTGACGAGAAAATGCACGAGCTTCCAGCGATATCAGTGGAATTTTTAGAATTCCCTCTCCCAGCTATTTTCTGGCAGACGTTACATCAAACTTTCCAAAATCAGTTTACAGCTTTCCAAATAAAAATTCAGCAAAACATACCCCATTTTTTCATGTAAAACCTGAGAAAACCAGCCGGGTGACGGGAAGATGCACGGGCTTCCTGCGACATCGGAGGAATGTTTAGAATCCCTTAGCTTTCTGCCACAATAACCAGGCGGCGAAGCCGCAGCGGCACCGGTAGCTGCTGGCTGCAGGCCAGGGCGAATAGGTGCCGCGTCCCGTCCGCAGTCACAGCGTAAACGCAGAATGCTTAGGGATTCTTAACATTCCGGAGCCGGAGCAGGAAGCCCGTGCATCTTCCCGTTACCCGGCGTCCGAGAGGCCAATACACTCCCCCCTTATCTGAACCCCTGCACTCATCAAAAATTCGCTCCGCAAAGCACCGCCCGTATTCATTCTTGACATATACGCCCTCCTATTATAGAATTACGGTTGCTGGCAGGGATATCCAGTACATCCTCTGCCAGTGATTCCAAATCAGGAAAACCATTGTGCGTACCCGCAGGGCATCTGCGCATTCAGCTTAATAAAAAAATTGGAGGAAACTACCATGGCAGATTTACGTCAGGAGATAGAAAAAAGAAGAACATTTGCAATCATATCCCACCCGGATGCAGGCAAGACAACGCTGACAGAAAAGTTCCTGTTATACGGAGGAGCCATTAACCTTGCCGGTTCAGTAAAGGGAAAAGCAACTGCAAGACACGCCGTTTCAGACTGGATGGAAATCGAAAAACAAAGAGGTATTTCCGTCACATCTTCAGTGCTGCAGTTTAATTATGACGGCTACTGCATCAATATTCTGGACACCCCGGGGCATCAGGATTTCTCGGAGGATACGTACCGGACGCTGATGGCTGCGGATTCGGCGGTGATGGTGATTGACGGCTCGAAAGGCGTGGAAGCGCAGACGAGGAAGCTGTTTAAAGTATGCGTGATGCGTCATATTCCGATTTTTACGTTTATCAATAAAATGGACCGGGATGCAAATGATACGTTTGAGCTGCTGGATGAAATCGAAAAAGAACTGGGGATTGCTACCTGTCCGGTGAACTGGCCGATTGGCTCCGGGAAAGAATTTAAAGGCGTTTATGACCGCAATACGAAAAAAGTCATGACCTTTTCGGATACACTCAAAGGGACAAAGGAAGGCACAGAGCGGGAACTGGATATTGAAGATGCAGCGTTAGAAGCAGAAATCGGTGCGCAGGCGCGAAGTTTGTTACTGGAAGAAATCGAATTGTTAGATGGTGCCAGCGCAGAATTTGACCAGGAGCTTGTTACAAAAGGGGAGCTGTCTCCGGTATTTTTCGGCTCCGCTTTAACGAATTTTGGTGTGGAGACGTTTCTGCATCATTTTTTGCAGATGACCTATGCGCCGCTTCCAAGAAAGTCCGATATTGGGGAAATCAGTCCGTTTTCGGAAGATTTTTCTGCATTTGTATTTAAAATTCAGGCGAATATGAATAAGAATCACCGTGACCGCGTGGCCTTTATGCGCATCTGTTCCGGGAAATTTACGGCAGGCATGGATGTAAAGCATATTCAGGGCGGCAGGGAAGTGAAGCTTTCGCAGCCGCAGCAGCTGATGGCGCAGGAGCGTAAAATTATTGAAGAGGCTTATGCGGGAGATATTATCGGTGTGTTTGACCCAGGTATTTTTTCGATTGGGGATACGCTTACGACAGCAAAGGAAAAGTTCGCGTTTGAGGGAATTCCGACGTTTGCACCGGAACATTTTGCAAGGGTGCGCCAGGTGGATACGATGAAGCGCAAGCAGTTTGTCAAGGGCGTCACGCAGATTGCCCAGGAGGGCGCAATTCAGATTTTTCAGGAATATAAAGGCGGCATGGAAGAAATTATTGTCGGAGTGGTGGGTGTACTGCAGTTTGACGTGCTGAAATTCCGTCTGGAAAATGAATACAATGTGGAAATCCGTCTGGAAAATCTGCCGTATGAGCATATCCGCTGGATTGAAAATAAGGGGCTTGATTTAGAACGGCTGACTGGAACTTCAGATATGAAAAAAGTCATGGATATGAAGGGCAGGCCGCTGCTTTTGTTTGTCAATGAGTGGAGCGTGGGCATGACTTTAGACAGAAACGAAGGGCTGGAACTTTCGGAATTCGGAAGGGAATAAGGGGTTTTTATCGATTTTTGTATGGCGCGGTAATATAATAACTATAAGGTGAAATTTTGTAAACAGCTGTAGTGACGAAGTAACTATGGCATAAGCGTGTGCACAAATATGTTAAAGAAAGTGGTGATGATATGCTGATGACAGAAAAAGAATATAATGGTAATTTGTTTGATCAGCTGTCTTTGCTGGAAGAGATAGAAAGAGTTGCTAAGAAGTGTAACTGCAAAGAGGTGCTTGAGGAAATAGAATTTAAGCGCAGACAGATTAACCGTAAACTTTATCAGAAACTGCCATTAACAGACGGACAGGCAGGCGATGTGTAGAGCTTTATACAAAAATCCCCCGAATTTCAATCTTTGGAATTCAGGGGATTTTTTATGCTGCTCCGGGCGGCGTACGTTTTTAACGGGTTTTTGCATGATTCGGTTTACCTGTTTGTCAGCTTTATGAAAGATTCCACCCTGATTTTGAGATTTGTCTGAATGGAACATCAGTCTTTGATTTTGTCCAATTCTGTAAGATTCACGCCTGAACTTGCCAGTGTCACTTTTAATTCGATATATCTGTCGTGCATGGAATGATAAGTTTCCATATCATTTTGGCTTTTACAGACAGCATCCAATTTTGCAGTCTGTAAAATTTAGTTATAGAATCTTTAATAATATCTGCTGCACCAGGCATATAATCATCTTCTGTCTGCTATAGTACCGATTTTATTTATAAGATGTGTTTGTAGATTATTCATTTGTCAGGCCGAAGTTTCTTAGGATACGGTAGCTGTCCAGGAGGCCGGCCATGTATGCATTTGTGGTATGTTCAAATTCGCTTTCGTCTTTGCGGGCCAGGAGGGTGTCAATAATGTCTCGCTGGGATTCTGTAAAGTCAGTGTTCTGGTAGTGCTGACAAGCTTGCTGGTATTCGAGAAGGGCTGCCTGGTAGTCGGCGTCTTGTGCGAGAAGGGTGTTCAGGGTGCCGTTTTTGAGGCTGTCAATGCATAATTTGAGTGTTTCTTTTATATCCTGGGTGGTGCTGGTTTCAGTGATGACGGAGAAGAGCTCTTGTGTAATCTGGTCTTTTTTCTGCATTTGTCTGGCTTCCTTTCTGCCTGCAGGCGTGATGAAAAAGCGGTTGTCGGGTGTATGGCAGTTGTCCCTTATTTCTTTATGCTTTTCATAAAGGTCTTTACAATCTCTTTTTCTTCCAGCTTTAAGCCGTCCCATAACAGCAGGAGTTCTTTCTGTTCGGCGGACAGGTCAGGGATACATTCGCCCTGTGTGAAAAACTGTGCAATGGTAATCCCGAAAGCTGTGCAGATTCTTTCGATTGTGACCAGGGTTGGCACGTTTTTCTTTTTCACGATGTCAGACAGTGCAGACTGTGAGATTCCCGTCCGGCTGGATAGCTGATATCTGCTAATACCGCCTTTTGAGCAGAGTTCCTCAATTTTCGCTGGCACATAATCTTCTATACACAAGCATTACCCACCTCTTTCCCGAAGTATCATAATGCTATTGTATGTGCTTTTGCAGAAAATGATTAGAACTGAATTCACTTAGCAAATACTTATCTAAAGAGAAGTAAAGGGGTAAAAAAAATAGCTGATTTTTTGCTGTGTGCCGGGCTGCCATGCTGTTTTGTGACGGCTTGCTGTAAAAAGTAAGAAAACCCCTTCAACTGTACGGAAAATACGGCTGAAGGGGTTCGTTTTTTCTGCCCGGATGGACTTATACTCTCTTTTAGCCTATTGGCATTATATCATAGGTATTGCGAAGCTGCAATACGTATTCGGACGGAAAAAAGTTTAATAATTGCATTCCTGTCCGCTGTTTCGTCGTATGAGAATCTTCCGCTTATTCTTTTCCGTCCGGCAGCGGCTTGATAATTTTGTTATAAATCCGTATCAGGCAGTATGCGGACACTGCTAAAGACATCCCTTCCGCAATTGGGAACGCCCACCACACCGCATTGAGGCCTCCGGCTTTTGCAAGAAGATAAGCTGCCGGAACCAGTACGACCAGCTGTCTCATAATCGAAACAATCATGCTGTATACGGATTTTCCCAGTGACTGGAAGACCGTTCCCGCAATGATGCAGAACCATGCAATCAAAAAGTGCAGACCGATAATTCTTAACGCAGTGCAGCCGATTTCGAGCATTTCGCTGGAAGCGTCAAACATCTTTAACAGAATGTGCGGGAAGAGTTCAAATCCGGCAAATCCAAACAGCAGCAGGCCGAATGCGATGCCCATGCTCAGTTTAATCGTTTTTACCATGCGCTTTTTCTGCTGTGCGCCGTAGCTGTAGGCAATAATCGGCGTAATCCCGTTGTTTAATCCGAACACCGGCATAAAAAAGAAGCTCTGCAGCTTAAAATAAACGCCGAAAACTGCCGCTGCCGTAGAGGAAAACTCGATAAGGATTTTGTTCATGCAGTAGGTCATTACGGAACCAATGGACTGCATGATGATGGAAGGAATGCCGATGGCATAGATTTCCAGCATTAATTTTCCGCTTAACCGGAAGCCTTTCAGGGACAGGTTTATTTCATGGTTATAGGCTCTGTTGCAGACAAAAGCGACGACAGCCGCGACGCACTGGCCGATGACTGTGGCTGCGGCAGCGCCTGCAACACCCATTTTCGGCAGTCCCAGCAGTCCGAAAATAAGAACCGGGTCTAAGATAATGTTTGTAACGGCTCCGCTAAGCTGTGATATCATGCTGAAAACCGTCTTGCCGGTAGAAGTCAGCAGGCGTTCAAAAAAGAACTGTCCGAAAATTCCCATGGAAAAAATCATGACAATGCTTAAATACTGTACACCCATGTCAAAAATCTCTGGTGAGCTTCCCTTCAGCTGGCTTTCATAAAACGGTTTTACAGCTGTCAGCCCCAGAACCAGGAAAAGGAGATAGCTTAAAATATAAAGAAATCCTCCGTTCAGTGCAGAATCATTGGCGCGCTTTAAGTTTTTTTCGCCAAGTGATTTTGACAGGATTGCGTTAATGCCGACACCGGTTCCAGCGCCGACCGCAATTACAAGCGTCTGCAGAGGGAATGCCAGGGATACCGCTGTCAGTGCGTCTTCCGATACCTGTGCTACGAAGATGCTGTCCACGATATTGTAAAGAGCCTGAACCAGCATGGATACCATCATTGGAAATGACATATTCCATACCAGCCTGTTTACCGGCATAGTTCCCATTTTGTTTTCTGTAATATTTTCTGTACGATTGCTGTTCATTTTTCACCTCTTTTGTTAAGTATGCTAAGTATTTTTGGAGCAATAGATTTATTTTAGTATCGAAAAGGGGGAATGTCAACTTGTAATTTTGTGTCTGCTCATAAAATATTGAGAGGATGTGGCAGTTTGGGTAAGGGGGGGGCCTCTCGGACGCCGGGTGACGGGAAGATGCCCTGGATTCCAGTTCCGGCTCCGGAATGTTAAGAAGCCCTAAGTATTCTGCATTTTACTCTGTGGCTGCGGACGGTCGCGGCACCTGGTTCGCCCTGGCTTACAGCCAGAAGCTAAAGGTGCCGCTTCGGCTTCGCCGCCTGGTTATCGGGCAGAATACTAAGGGCTTCTAAACATTCCTCCAATGTCACAGGAATCCAGGGCATCTTCCCGTCACCCGGCTGGTTTTCACAGGCTTTACATGAAAAAATGCAGGTACTGTACTGTATCTTTTTAAACATTCCTCCAATGTCACAGGAATCCGGGGCATCTTTCTGTTACCGGGTTACCCGGCTGCTTTTTAAAGGATTTACATGAAAAATTGAAAATACTGTACAATATCTTTATACAGCAGGCAGCGGACTGCAGCTGTAAACTATTCATATGATATCTGAAATAGCTCACTTTACGTAATGCCAGCCAAAAACCAGCTGGAAGAGGGGGAACCCGGGGTATCTTTCTGTCACCGTGTCACCTGGCTGCTTTTCAAAGGATTTACATGAAAAACTGAAAATACTGTAAGGCATCTTTATACAGCAGGCAGCAGGCTGCCGCTGGAAAACTATTCATACGATATCTGGAATATTTCACTTCACGTAACGCCAGCCAAAAACCAGCCGGGAGAGGGGATTGGCACGGTCTTCCTGCGGCATCGGAGGAATGTTTAGAAGCCCTTAGCATTCTGCCCCGATAAACAGGCGGCGAAGCCGAAGCGGCACTTTTAGCTTCTGGCTGCAGGCCAGGGCGAACTGGGTGCCGCGTCCCGTCCGGTGCCACAGCGTAAATGCAGAATGCTTAGGGCTTCTTAACATTCCGGAGCAGCCGCAGGAAGACCGTGCCAATCCCCTCTCCCGGCGTCCGCGCAGCCAAAACATCCCCCCACTTTATCAGAACCGCTTCGATGTTCTTGTAAAATAATGCGGATGTGCTTATAATGATAACAGGAATTGAGGGGGCGCAGAGCATGGAGATTAAGAAGTTAAAAGTTTTTTTGGTAGAAGATGAAATTGTAATCCGGGAAGGGATTAAGAAAAACATAAACTGGCAGCAGGAAGGATTTATATTTGCCGGTGAGGCTAGCGACGGAGAACTGGCATATCCGCTGATTCAGAGCACGAGGCCGGATATTCTGATTACGGATATCCGAATGCCGTTTATGGACGGCCTGGAGTTAAGCCGTCTGGTAAAAAAGGAGCTGCCGGATATTAAAATACTGGTATTAAGCGGCTATAATGAATTTGAGTATGCAAAAGAAGCGATTAATATCGGCATTGCGGAATATCTTTTAAAGCCGATTACGGGGGCAAAGCTTTTGGACGCCGTGAAAAAGATGGCAAAAACGATAGAGGAAGAATGGCAGCAGAAGCAGTATCTGCTGGCATATCAAAAGGAACAGGCAGAAAACGGGCAGCTGGCAAGGCGCAAGCTGTTCGGGCGGCTTGTGTCGGGAAAGCATCCGGTTTCCAGTCTTTTGGAAGAAGGCAGGAAGATTGGACTGGAGCTTGCGGCATCTCAGTATAACATCGTGCTTTTTCAGGTATTTACCGGAGAGGAGGCAGAGAATTATTCTGACGAATTAAACCGGATTACCGCGGATATGGAAGCGATGGCGGATACGATGCAGCAGGTTATTTTAATTGACCGCGGAGGGCTGGAAGGGTTTGCGTTTCTTTTGAAAGGAACAAAGGAGGGCAGTAAAGGGAGCATCCATAATCTGATGCCGGAGTTTATCGAAAACCTTCAAAGGATTATGGAAAGATATCCGAAGGCGGAGTATTTTGGCGGCATAGGAGTGACCGTGGAGCGCATGAGCGAGCTGGGGGTCTGTTTTGCGAAGGCGGGACATGCATTTGCTTACCGTTATCTGTGGGAGCGCAATCAGATTGTGACGGGAGATGATACGAAGGAGCATAAGACCGTGGATGGCGAGCTCAGTCTGGGAGGATTGAATGTAAGAAATCTGGAACGGAATGCGGTGGGCAGTTTTCTTGCTACCGGCCTGCAGGAAGAAGTTTCTGATTTTGTGGAAGGGTATTTTAAAAGCCTTGGGGAACAGAATATTCAGTCGCTGATGTTTCGCCAGTATATTATTATGAATACGTATATTGCGGCGGCGGGCGCGGTGGAAAAACTGGGGTATGAACCGGATGTGATGGTAAAAGAATGCGGAGATTTTAAATCTATGACAGGCGCGTTTATTTCTGCTGAACAGGCGGGTGCTTATATCAGCCATGTGCTTGTGACAGCCATTCGTTTAAGGGATGCGGTATCGCAGAAAAAATATGCGAAATTATTGGAAGATGCAAAACGTTATATTCAGCAGAATTTCCAGAGCGAGGATATTTCTTTAAACTCGGCGGCAGCCAGCGTGAATTTAAGCCCGAATCATTTCAGCACGATTTTCAGCCAGGAAACCGGCCGGACGTTTATCGAGTATCTGACGTCTGTGCGGATGGAAAAAGCAAAAGAGCTGTTACGCAATACAAATAAAAAGACATCGGATATCGCATATGAAACGGGATACCGTGACTCTCACTATTTCAGCTATCTGTTTAAAAAGACGCAGGCGTGTACCCCGAGGGAGTACCGTATGAAATCAGCCGCAAAGGCGCCGGGTGAGGGAACAGTATGAAGAGAAAAAGGCTGACATCGATGAAAAAACGGCTGTATGCGCTGATTGCGGTCTGCCTTGTGCCGCTGACAATTATGATGGTGTATCTTCTTGTGCTGATGAACGATGTTTCGCAGCGCTATGATGCGATTGTTGAAAACATTACACTGGCCAATGCATACAACATTGTATTTAAAGAAAATATGGATTATCTGATGTACATTATTGTAGTAAACGCGGAGCGCGCGCAGGAGCTGATAGATACGGACAGGCCGCAGGCCATGATTGAGGAAGCAAGGGACGCCTTTTTAGAGCTTTATGATAAGGCGGATACGGACAGCTCGAGAGAGAGCTTAAGAAGAATTATAAAAAGCCTGAATACGTTAGAAGACAGGGCCGGGGAAATCCGGGAGGATGTCATGGCCGGCGGTTCTTATGATGAAAATATGAACCGGCTGGATTTTAATGTCCGTGTGATTACAGACCTGATTCAGGAGCAGATACAAAAGTATATTTATGAGCAGGCTATTAATATGGAACGGCTTCGCATTGGCATACGCAAAGATGTGGTGCATTCGATTTTTCTGCTCGGAGCTGTGGTGGCCGGGATATTTGCGACAGCTTTTTTTGTCAGCGGGAAAGTAATCAGCAGCATTACGAAGCCGATTCAGAAGCTGTGCAGCGTGGCAAAGCAGGCTGGGCAGGGAGACTTTCAGGTACGGGCGGAAGAGACAGGTACTTATGAATTAACGGTATTAAAGGAAAGCTTTAACCGGATGATTGAAGAGCTCGGGCAGCTGGTAGAGGATATCCGCATAGAGCAGCTGAATTTAAGGGCCGCGGAGCTGCAGCTTTTGCAGGAACAGATTAATCCGCATTTTTTATACAATACGCTGGATACGATTATATGGCTCTCAGAATCCGGGGATACGGAACATGTCGTAAAGATGGTAACCTCCCTTTCTGATTTTTTCAGAACCACTTTAAGCAAAGGGAAAGATTTTATTTCGGTGGAGGAGGAAAAACTGCATATTCAAAGCTATCTGGAGATTCAGCAGTTCCGCTACCGGGATATTATGGAATATGAGATTCATTTTTCGGATGAAGTATGCCAGTATGAAATGCTCAAGCTGACACTGCAGCCGCTGGTGGAAAATGCGCTGTATCACGGCATTAAAAATAAGAGAGGCATGGGCCATATTCAGGTCTGCGGCAGGAAAGAAGGGGAAAATCTGGTATTCGAAGTGACAGACGACGGCATCGGCATGACGAAGCAGCGGCTGTGCGAGGTACGGCAGCTGATACGGGGAGAACGTACCCGGGACCAGGAGCATTCGGGCTTTGGGCTGTTTAACATTGACCAGAGGATACGGCTTTACTACGGACAGGAATACGGACTGACACTGGAAAGCACCTACCGGGAAGGCACGCAGATGCAGGTTATGATTCCATGCGTAAGAAATTGAACTTTTATCGGAAAAAAATATACTTTATTCACAATTTGTTTTAAACTTGATAAAAAATTGTACTTAATTCCGAAATAATTCCGTATCGTTTTTTGTGCATGAACGATATAATACTCACATCAGCCAGGGAATTCTTGGTAAAATATCATAAAGATACGGAGGGAATCAGTATGAAAAGAAAAATTGTGAGCGTAATGATGTGTGCGGCAGTAACAGCAGCGCTTTTGGCAGGATGCGGAAGCAGTCCGTCAGGCAGCCAGAACGGGGGCGGGACAGAAGAAGAAAATGAATCGGATGAAAACGCTTCGGATGAAAATGCATCAGACGACAATGCTTCAGATGGAGAAGATGCGGATAACGCAGGCAGTGAATCATCCGGCGGCGGAAGCGGCGAAACGCTGACCATTGGATTTGCACAGGTGGGGCATGAATCTGACTGGCGTACCGCATCTACAAAATCCTGCCAGGATGTTTTTTCCGCAGAGAACGGATATGATTTACAGTTTGTAGACTGTGATAATGATCCGGCGGCACAGATTGAAGCAGTCCGCGGATTTATTCAGCAGGCAGTTGATTATATCATTCTGGACCCGATTGTATCCAAAGGCTGGGATACGGTGCTGACAGAGTGCGAAGACGCAGGCATCCCGGTCATCGTAATTGACCGTACAATCGAAGATTCGGATAAATATGTTTCCTGGGTAGGCTCCAACTTTAAAACAGAAGGCCTTGCGGCAGGCGAGTGGCTGAAAGCTTATGCGGAGAAAAAAGGAATCAGCGAGATTAACGCACTGGTGATTGAAGGCTCTACAGGCGCATCCGCAACACTCGGACGTACGGAAGGCTTTCAGGAGCTTGCAGATGCAAACGGATGGAAAATTGTAGATTCCCAGACGGGTGATTTTACAGAAGCAGGCGGCCAGGAAGTTATGGAGTCTTACATAAAATCTTATGAAGGCCAGTTCAATGTCGTAGTCTGCCAGAACGATAACGAAGCGTTTGGCGCTATGACCGCAATGAAAAATGCCGGTATCGAGTATGGGGTAGACAAGGACGTGATTGTCATTTCATTTGATGCATGTACGGCTGGACTTAAGAGAGTTATGAGCGGCGAAATTAATGCAGATTTTGAGTGTAACCCGCTGGCAGCCCCGGAAGTAGAAAACGTAATCAAACAGCTGGAGGCTGGAGAAGAACCGGAAAAAGAAGTGTTTATGAACGAGCACTGTTTTGTAAATGAGGATATCATTCCTTCGATTACGGTAAACGGCGCGGAACAGGAGCTTACGGTTGTAACAGACGAAATTATTGAGGCACAGTATTAATCAGAATAGGTGGATGTTTCAATCCGAAGGCTGCGTGCTTATAAGGGAGAGGCTTGCGGGTCTCTCCTTTTAAACGTGAGAAAGGGTGATATGATGGATCATAACGTAGTATTATCGATGCGGGGAATTACGATGACGTTTCCGGGTGTAAAGGCTCTTGACAATGTGGACTTTACACTGCGCAAAGGCGAAATTCATGCGCTGATGGGAGAAAACGGCGCCGGAAAATCCACGCTGATTAAATGTCTGACGGGCATCAACGCGTTTCAGGCAGGGGAAATCCATGTAGACGGCATTCAGGGGCCGGTGGTAAACCATTCGACCCTGGACGCACAGAAAAAAGGGATTTCCACCGTATACCAGGAAGTCAATCTCTGCGGCAATTTAAGCGTTGCGGAAAATCTGTTTATCGGCAGGGAGCCGCGGACGAAAATCGGGACGATTGACTGGAAAACGATGATAAAAAAATCCCAGAAGATTGTAAAAGACCTGGATATGCCGGTGGACGTAAACCAGAATCTGGAAGAATATTCTCTCGCGCTCCAGCAGATGATTGCCATTGCAAGGGCTGTGGATATGGACTGCAAGGTATTGATTTTAGATGAGCCGACTTCTTCTCTGGATGACAGCGAGGTAGAGAAGCTGTTCCGGCTGATGACACAGCTGCGGGATAAGGGCGTAGGGATTGTGTTTGTAACGCATTTCTTAGAACAGGTGTATGCAGTATGCGACCGGATTACGGTGCTTCGAAACGGCACGCTTGTAGGAGAATATCCGATTGCCGAGCTTCCGAGGGTGAAGCTGGTAGCGGCCATGATGGGAAAAGATTTTGACGATATGGCAGCGATTAAGACAGATGAAGCAGCGGATTTCAGCCATGCGGAGGTATTTATTGACGCAAAAGGACTCAGCCATAAAGGGACGATTAAGCCGTTTGATTTAACGATACACAAAGGAGAGGTTGTCGGCCTGACGGGCCTGCTTGGCTCCGGACGCAGCGAGCTGGCAAGAGTAATTTACGGTGCGGACAGAAACCAGACAGGTACGTTAAAGGTGAACGGAAAGAAAGCGGATATTAAGGCGCCGATAGACGCTATGAATCTTGGCATGGGCCTTCTGCCGGACGACCGGAAGGCGGAAGGGATTATCGGGGATTTGTCTGTACGGGAAAATGTGATTTTAGCGCTTCAGGCAAAACGGGGCATGTTCCGGCTGATTCCGATGAAAGAACAGACTGCGTTAGCGGATAAATATATCAAAATGCTCCAGGTCAAAACAGCGAGCAGGGAGACACTGATTAAACAGCTTTCCGGCGGAAACCAGCAGAAAGTAATTCTGGGCAGATGGCTGGCAACGGACCCGGATTTTATGGTCTTAGACGAACCGACCCGCGGGATTGATATCGGCACAAAGACAGAAATTCAAAAGCTGGTGCTGAAGCTGGCCGGGGAAGGCAAGAGCCTGATATTTATCTCCTCTGAAATTGAAGAAATGCTTCGTACCTGCTCGAAGATGGCAGTGTTAAGGGACGGCGAAAAGGTAGGGGAGATTACGGAAAACCTTACCCAGGAAAACGTTATGAAAGCGATTGCGGGAGGTGCTTCGAATGAGTAAAGTAAAAAAAGTTACTGGAATGCCGCTGTTTCTTCCGGTATTCTGCATGCTGTTAGTGATGCTTGTAAATGTAGTTTTTGACGCGGTAAACGGCAATTTCGCATTTAACTTTTTTACCATCTCTGTCCGCAACGGTGTGCTTTACGGCCGTCTGATTGATATTTTAAACAGGGGGAGCGAAATTGCAATTCTGGCAATCGGCATGACGCTTGTTGTATCCGCTTCAGCCGGAACGGATATTTCTGTCGGTTCGGTGATGTCGCTTTCCGCATCGTTTTGCTGCATGCTTTTGGCAGGATACGGGGTGGCTTCGGCAGATGAACTGCAGGTGCCTTTAATCGTGGGCGTTTTAGGCGGCATTTTCATGGGATGCCTGTGCGGTGCGTTTAATGGTTTTTTGGTTGCTTATTTAAATGTGCAGCCTATGGTTGCGACGCTGATTTTATTTTCGGCGGCGAGGGCAGTCGGGCTTCTTTTGTGCAACAACCTGATTGTCTATGTCAGAAATGATACCTTTGGCTTTTTCGGAAGCTTCCTGGGACCGGTTCCGACACCGATTGTTGTCGCTGCGGTATGTGTACTGGCAGTATCGCTTCTGCTGCGGTATACGGCGCTGGGGCTGTACATACAGAGTGTCGGTATTAACAAGAAGGCTTCCAGGATTGCCGGATTAAATTCGGAAAAAATTATTTTTCTGTGCTATATTGTGTGCGGACTGTGCGCCGGAATTGCCGGAATTGTAGCGTCATCCAGAATCACTTCCGCAGATTCGAATAATATCGGCCTGAACTTTGAGCTGGATGCGATTCTGGCAGTCGCGCTGGGAGGGAATTCGCTTGGAGGCGGCAAATTCCGTCTGGCCGGTTCGATTATCGGAGCCTATACCATCCAGGCGATTACGACGACATTATACGCGCTTGGCGTATCGACAGAGCAGGCGCCGGTATATAAGGCAATTGTCGTAATTGTCATCGTGACGATTCAGGCACCGCCGTTTCAGGCATTTATGAAACATTTATCAGAGAAAAAGGAATTAGCGAAAGGAGGCGCAGCGGCATGAAAAGCAGGAAAATGAACAGTAATACGCTTCTATTGATTATCACGGTTGTGCTGTTTGTCTTTATGTATGCGGCAGGCTGCGTAATATACGCCGACAAAGGATTCGGGCATTTCCAGACATTTTTAAACCTGTTAATTAACAACGCGGGGCTTTTGTGCGTGACATGCGGAATGACCTGCATTATGCTTACCGGAGGGATTGATATTTCTGTCGGTTCCCTGATTGCGCTGGACTGTATGATTTTAGCGGTCGGCATGGAGAGCTGGGGAATGAGCGCGCCGGTATTATGTATCCTGATTCTTTTTATCGGTATTTTGTTTGGCATCGTGCAGGGTTTCTGCGTCGGATATTTAAAGATACAGCCGTTTATTGTTACGATGGCGGGGATGTTCTTTGGCAGGGGCATGACAGCGGTGATTTCTACAGACCAGGTATCGATTAGCAATGAATGGTTTAAAAATCTGGCAAATATTAAAATAGAAATTCCATTCGGCGGGTATATGAACCGCAAGGGAATTTATCAGGTACCGTATATCCGTGTATCGGTAGTCATTGCACTGCTTGTGCTGGCAGCTATTTTTCTGATGCTGCGCTATACGAAATTTGGACGGAGCCTGTATGCGGTCGGCGGCAACGAGCAGTCGGCGGTTATGATGGGGTTAAATGTGCCTATGACAAAGCTGAAAGCGTATGTGTTGTCTTCGTTCCTTTGCTCTATCGGCGGTATCTGCTTCTGCATGAATACGATGTCCGGCAATGTGCAGCAGGCGACCGGCTTAGAGATGGATGCGATTGCATCGTCCGTTATCGGCGGCACACTGTTAACCGGAGGTGTCGGAAATGTCATTGGTTCATTTTTTGGTGTTATGATTAACGGCACGATTTCTACACTGGTTAAGACAAACGGCAAGCTGTTAAGCTCGTGGTCGAGTATCGCGGTAGCGGCATTGTTATGTTTCTTTATTGTATTGCAGAGTGTATTTGCTAAAATAAAGGCAAAGAAATAAAATCAGAGCGGCGAAAAATTCTGCGGAGGAGGGGATGCGGTATGAAAAAGCGGATGGTTCTGCCTGTCTGTATATGTCTGCTGTTTTCAGGGTGCATCGGAAAGAGGGCGGACGGCCTGCCAGACCCGGACTCCGCAGGAGACAGAAAGAATTTAATCGTAGCGGGGCTTTCGCAGGTGGGCTCGGAATCCGACTGGAGACTTGCGAATACCCGTTCCTACCGGGAAACCTTTACAGAAGAAAACGGTTATTATCTGCTGTTTGAGGACGCGCAGCAGAAACAGGAAAACCAGGTAAAGGCAATCCGTAATTTTATACTGGAGGAAGTAGATTATATTATCCTGGATGCCATTGCGGAAACCGGATGGGATGAGGTGCTTGCTGAGGCAAAGGAGGCCAAAATACCTGTGATTCTGTCTGACCGGTCGGTTCAGGCGGAGGACGAAGGGCTTTATGTGAGCTGGATTGGCAGTGATTTTAAGGAAGAGGGAAGAAAGGCTGGTAAATGGCTGGCTGATTATCTAAAAAAGAAGGGCCGGGAAGCGGAACAGATTCAGATTGTCACGCTTTTGGGAACGCTGGATTCTACAGCCCAGCTTGGACGCTCAGAGGGGTTTAGTGAGATTCTGGCTCAGCAGGAAAACTGGACTATGCTGGAAGAAAAGTCAGGAGAGTTTGTCCAGGCGAAGGCAAAAGAAGTGATGGAGTATTTTCTGGAAACGTATCCTGATATGGATGTCGTGGTCTGCCAGAATGATAATATGGCATTTGGGGCGATAGAGGCGATGAAAGAGTCTGGGAGAAGCTATGGGAAATACGGGGATATTATTGTTATTTCATTTGATGCGACGAAGGCAGCGCTGGAGGCGGTGAAAAGGGGAGAAATTAATGTGGATTTTGAATGCAATCCAAATCTCGGACCGCTGGTGGATGAGACGATTAAGAGGCTGGAGGCGGGGGAAGAAGTGGAGAAAATCCAGTATGTGGAAGAAACTTATTATGACTGAGGCTGGCTGCAGGGGGATGGAAGATATGAGGAATTAAAGGAGATTGAAGCCGAAGTTATGCATTCAGCATAATCAGCAGCATAACAAAATATTAAAATAACAGTGTAAAGACGCATGGAAGAGTAAACAGTGAAAACCATGCGTTTTTTTTGCCTCCAAAAGCAGGAACATAAGCGACAGCATTCCTGCTGCGAAATCCCATTCATCTGCGTCATTTATATTGACATATAGGTAACTTGTTGCTATAATCAGAAATGTAACAAGCTGACAGTAAGGAGGACTGCATGAATTTAGATGAGCTGACCCAAAAATTTTCAAATACTGCGGAAAATCAGAAAAAGGCTGTTTTCAGCACATTATTTATCGCCGGAAACAAGCTGCAGACGCTTTTTGACAATCACATTCCAGAATTATCGTTAAAGCAGTTTATGTTATTGTCAATAGTCAGACAGTCAGAGGAACAGCTGACATTTACTCAGTTAGGAAATCTGCTGGGCTGTTCAAGACAGAATATCAAAAAATTAGCTGATGTTTTGAGGAAAAAAGGGTTTATTACCATTCAGCAAAGTCCGCATGATACAAGAGCTATGTGTATCTGCCCTACAGAAAAGGTAAATGACTTTTATGAAAACGACTTTTCCGGATACCAGGAGAAATTAAAATATCTTTTTGAAGTTTATACAGACAAAGAGATTGAAACTCTTTTTATCCTTTTATCAAAACTGTATGCCGGAATAGAGAATCTGGAAAAGAAGGCTGACCGGATGAAAACGCAGTAGAAAATAAAAGAGGGAGATTTAAGCTGATGAAAGCAATCGTAATTTACAATTCACAGACAGGGTTTACAAAGCGTTATGCCGAATGGATAGCGAAAGAGGCAGGGGCTGACTGCTTTGAGTTATCAGCCGCAAAGAAGAAAGATTTATCTGCATATGAAGCAATTATTTTTGGAGGCTGGGCTTGTGCGGGCAGTATCAGTAAAATCAGCTGGTTTAAGAGAAATATAAATAAATGGGCGGATAAGAAGCTGATTGTATTTTGTGTTGGAGCAAGTCCGATAGACAGCCCGGGAATTGACATCGCTCTCAAGCGGAATTTCAGCGCGGCGGAGCAGAAAAAGGTAAAAACATTTTATTGTCCGGGCGGATTTAATTATGAGAAAATGTCCGCACCGTCTAAGCTGATGATGAAAATGTTTATCAAAAAACTGAAAGCAAAAAAAGATAAGACACAAGAGGAACAGATAATGATAAAAATGATTTCTTCGTCTTATGATATTTCGGATAAAAAGTATGCGGAACCGATTTTGCAGTATCTGAAAAATTAGATTTTTGTCTGCTCTGAATGATAAATGCTCCGTTAACCATGTACCGCCTCATATGGGAGAATGACGCATAGACTTGGGATTTTCCGCTGCTGGCCGCCCTCTATGCTTTTCCGGCATACAGCACTATTTTCGAAAGCGTAACCATTTTTAAAAAATCTGGAAAAAAACTTGACGTATCCTCTTGCCGATATTATAATAAAAACATCTGAAGCAGTATTTCAGATGTCTTTTTATTCAGTATACCAATACAGACACAAAATCATTTTATTCCCACAGAATTTGAATGTTAATAATTTGTATCGTCCAGGCTGTGATATCTGCTCTGCGTATCCGCCTGATGCATCCGCAGACAAAATAATGGTTGACAATACAGGAAATTTATATTAGTATGATAACTATAAGACGAACATTTGTTCACGATTGAAGAAGTTAAGGAGAATGAGTATGGCAAGGGAAGCTAAAGAAATCAAAGATGGAAAAGAAGAGAAATTAAAAGCGCTGGAGGCGGCAATTTTTCAGATAGAAAAACAGTACGGTACAGGGTCGGTTATGCGGCTGGGAGATCCGACGAGCAATATGAATATAGCGACAGTGCCGACGGGCTCGTTAAGCCTGGATTTAGCACTTGGCCTGGGAGGTCTGCCAAAAGGCAGGATTGTAGAGATTTACGGGCCGGAATCAAGCGGTAAGACTACGGTTGCGCTGCATGTTGTATCCGAAGTGCAAAAAAGGGGCGGAATCGCGGCATTTATCGATGCCGAACATGCATTAGACCCGGCGTATGCCCGGAAAATCGGAGTTCAGATTGAGGATTTATATATTTCACAGCCGGATAACGGAGAGCAGGCGCTGGAAATTACAGAAACCATGGTGCGTTCAGGGGCAGTGGATGTTGTAATCGTCGACTCAGTTGCAGCGCTGGTGCCAAAAGCAGAAATTGACGGAGATATGGGAGATTCCCATGTGGGCCTGCAGGCCCGCCTGATGTCCCAGGGACTGCGCAAACTGATTGGCATTATCAGTAAGACGGACTGTATTGTTATTTTTATTAACCAGCTGCGTGAAAAAATCGGTGTGATGTTCGGAAATCCGGAAACAACCACCGGCGGGCGGGCACTGAAGTTCTATTCTTCGGTCCGGCTGGATGTCAGAAAAATCGAAACACTGAAACAGGGCGGCGTTATGGTAGGAAACCGGACCCGCGTGAAAATTGTAAAAAATAAAATTGCTCCGCCGTTTAAAGAAGCAGAGTTTGATATTATGTTTGGAGAAGGAATTTCCAGAGAAGGAGATATTCTGGATATTGCCGCGAACCTTGGCATTATCAATAAATCCGGCGCATGGTATGCGTATGAGGGAGAGAAAATAGGCCAGGGCAGGGAAAATGCCAAACAGCTGTTAAGAGACAGGCCGGAACTCTGCGAAGAAATTGACAAAAAAGTACGTGACTATTATGAAAAACTCCGCGAAGAGGAAGCTGCAAAGGCTGCAGAAGAAGCCGCAGCAAAAGCAGCACGTGCATTCGGTGCAGGAAATGCAGCAGCTTTATCAGCAAAAACAGGGGCAGCTGCAGGCAAAGAAGCTAAGGAAGCTAAGGAAGCAAAAGACGCAGCTGTAAAAGAGGAAGCTGGAAAAAAATCTCTGGCGAGTGAAAAAGATGCAGCCGGGACAGACACAGTAAAATGAACACAGGGAAAGCAAACTGAAATAAAGGAAAACAATAGAAATCATGATTATCACACAAGTAACGGCAGTGGATAAAAGCAGGGTAAGAGTATCTTTTGACGATTCACAGAATCTGGTTTTATACAAGGGAGAACTGCGAAAACTGGGTTTAGAAGAGGGCATGCATGTCAGTGATGAGTTATATGAGCAGATGTATCATGAAATTGTCGGGAAGCGGGCGATAAAACGGGCCATGCATTTACTGGAAAAAATGGACCGGACGGAGGAGCAGCTGCGCCAGAAGCTGCTGCAGGGAGAGTATCCTCCGCAGCTGGCAGAAGAAGCACTGGATTATGTAAAATCTTATCATTATATTGATGACGAGCGCTATGCAAGGACTTTTATCCGGCTCAGACAGGAGCACAGGAGCGCGGCACGCATGAAGATGGATCTTCTGTCAAAAGGAGTGTCAGCGGAGATTATTGAGCGGGCTTTGGAGGAAGAACTGGAGGTTTCTCCGGAAGCTTTGATTCGAAAGCTGCTGGAGAAAAAACATTATAATCCTGATACAGCTTCACTGAAGGAAACAGGAAAGATGTTTCAGTTTCTGCTGCGAAGAGGGTTTCGCAGAAATGAAATTATGCATGTGCTGCGGGATGATGGGAGCGGATGGGGGTAAGGGAATGTGTGATGGCTGCCCGGACGCCGGGAGAGGGGATTTGCCTGGTCTTTCTGCGGCTGCTCCAGAATGTTAAGAAGCCCTAAGCATTCTGCATTCAGGCTGTGGCCCCGGACGGTCGCGGCACCTAGTACACCGTAAAATAAATAACTGGTCATCCTGCTTGTCTAAATCTCCGAGAGCACATGGCAAAAAAACTCAATGTACCCCGGTACACCCTCGCTTTTTTGCCATGCACTCTCAAAGATTTATCCGGCGCAATATAACCAGTTATTTATTTTACGGTGTACTAGTTCGCCCTGGCTTACAGCCAGCAGCTAAAGGTGCCGCTTCGGCTTCGCCGCCTGGTTTTTGAGGCAGAATACTAAGGGCTTCTAAACATTCTTCCGATGCCGCAGAAAGACCAGGCAAATCCCCTCTCCTGGCTGTTTTTTGGAGAACGGTACATAAAATATTTTGGAGAAAGCATGGAAAGCTTTTAGTGGCAGTTTACAGTCTGCTTACATTTGAGACAAAGCATAGACAGCTTCTGACAGCAGGCTGCTGTCTGCTTATTATGTCAAAATACATCACAGCCTCCGCAGTCTTTTATGCAGAGCCATAGAAAACCAGCCGGGTGACGGGAAGATGTCCTGGATTCCTGTGACATTGGAGGAATGTTTAGAAGCCCTTAGCATTCTGCCCGAAAACCAGGCGGCGAAGCCGAAGCGGCACCTTTAGCTGCTGGCTGTAAGCCAGGGCGAAC
>CANDJC010000078.1 GCA_947384955.1 uncultured Eubacterium sp.
AAACTTTAAATTCCTTGATTTTTTAAGGAAAATCACTTGACAATATAGGGAGGAAGGATTATGAAGAAAATGCATGTTTACATCGGCAGTAACTGGTGCGCCTATCTGTTTGCCATTGCCTGTATGGCCGGGTCAATTGTGCTGGATATGCTGTATCCGAAAATTACCCAGAGCATTGTGGACGATGTGATTTTAGGCGGCGCACAGGAACTGTTAACAAAGCTGCTGGCCGGAATTGTGATGGTAGGCGTCGGGCGGTGTGTGTTTGGATACTTGAAAGAATATATCTTTGATGTGCTGGCATCGAAAATTGGTTCGCAGATTCGCAAAGATTTATTTGCCCATATCCAGACGTTATCCGCAAAGTATTTTGACCAGGCCAATACGGGTGAGCTGATGGCAAGGGTAAAAGACGATGTGGATAAAATCTGGAATGCGCTTGGATTTGTAGGAATGCTTGTGATTGAAGTGATGATTCATGTTTCGCTTGTGCTGTACTGCATGTTTTCAATCAGCGTGAGGCTGGCGCTGCTTCCGCTTGCTGCGATGGTGCTGTGCGGGACGATGGCTGTGGTGATGGAGCGCAGGCTCGACCGTGTTTATGAAGAAATCAGCGAGGAAAATGCCGTGCTGACTACGGTTGCGGAGGAAAATCTGGCCGGCGTGCGCACGGTGAAGGCTTTTGCAAGAGAAAAGCATGAGATAGAGAAGTTTCTTTCGCATAATGAAAGATATTATGACTTAAATATTACGCAGTCTAAAATTATGGTGCGGTTTTATCCGTATTTTCAGTTTGCAGGAAAAGCGCTTCCGGTTTCGATGGCGGTGCTCGGAGGGATTTCGGTTATCCATGGGAATCTGACGCTTGGCGCGCTGGTGGCGCTGATTGAATACAGCCGCAACTGTACCTGGCCGATGGAAATGATGGGCTGGCTGACGAATGATGTGTCTGCCGCGGCTGCTTCTTACAAAAAAATCAAAAAGATTTTTGATGAAAAAGCAGAGATTACAGACCGCGACGACGCTGTTTTGTTAGAGCAGGTAAAGGGCGGCGTGTCGTTTGAGCATGTGTCTTTTGCGCTGGACGGGAAACAGATATTAAAGGATATTGATTTTGAAATACAGCCGGGGAAGACGCTCGGGATTATGGGAGCTACCGGTTCCGGGAAATCGTCTCTGATACATCTGCTGCAGCGGTTTTACGATGCCGGGGAGGGTACGGTGCGCCTTGACGGCACGGATGTACGGCGTCTTACGCTTGCACAGCTTCGAAGCAGCATCAATGTCGTGCTGCAGGATGTGTTTTTATTTTCGGATACGATTGAAGAAAATATTAAGATGGGAAAACGCAGGGAGCTTGAAATGAACCAGATTCGCGTGGCGGCAAGAAAGGCACAGGCTGACGGATTTATCGAGCGGATGGACGAACAGTACCAGACTGTTATCGGGGAGCGCGGCGTCGGGCTTTCCGGCGGGCAGAAGCAGCGTATCAGCATCGCCAGGGCGCTTGCAAAGCAGAGCCCGGTGCTTGTTCTGGATGACTCGACATCTGCGCTGGATATGGAGACGGAGCAGGAAATCCAAAAGATGCTGCATGAGCTGAAGGATACGACGAAGATCATTATTGCACACCGTATTTCTGCGGTATGCCATGCGGATGAAATTATTTATCTGGAAAACGGCTGTATTGCGGAGCGCGGGACGCATAAAGAGCTTTTGGAAAAACGCGGGCTGTATTATGATACGTTCCGGGCGCAGTACAGGGCTTATACCGGAGAGACAGAACAAAAGCCGGCCTGCTGTTTTTAATATCGCTGTGAACTGCTGTGAGGGGCTGGCAGAATGCAGATAGGAGCCTGATTCAGCTATTGCTGTTTAGGGACTGGCAGGTTATAATGCAATTATCAGCAGGGGAATAATGGGCAAGGATTATTCTTTTATTGTAAGGAGGTTATTTATGGACAAATCTGAGATAAAAAATATGATTGGCTGGCTGGAACGCCAGGGACACACGGATAAAGAAATATTAGACTGTATTCGCTGTATAGTTGGGGCACCGCCAAGGCAGGAAGAAGATCCAGCAGAATGAGATGACCTGGAGTCTGGATTATTTTAGTGAGAAACGTACTTGCCTGCGTTTCTTTTTGTTTATTTGTGTGAGAAGAAAAATAAAAATATAAGACTCAGACAGAAAGGAGAATCAGATTATGGCAGTCAATTCTTACCGTGATGACGAGCAGATGGATAACACCAGCAGAAAGAAAATTCTGCGCCGCCTGCTCGGATATCTGTTTCCATATAAAGGCACTGTATGCGCAGTGCTGCTTATTATGGCAGCGGCCATCGCTGTTTCGCTTGTAAATCCGCTTTTAATCGAAACCGCGCTGGATGATTATGCGGCGGCAAAGGATGTGCGGGGACTGATACGGCTCGGCATCTTTGCGCTGGCGCTGAATCTGGTGTTTATTGTGCTGGTAAAGCTTCGGATGTATCTGATGTCCGTGATTTCCAATAAAATACTGCTTGAAATCCGTCAGGATTTATATGAGCATATCCAGACGCTGTCGTTTTCTTTTTTTGACAGCCGGCCGACCGGAAAAATACTGGCACGGATTATCGGAGATGTAAATTCACTCAAAGACGTATTTGTCAATTCGGTGACGACGCTGCTGCCGGAGCTGGTTACCGTATTTGGCGTAGTTATTATTATGGTGGTGAAGGACTGGCGGCTTGCGCTTGCATCGTTAAGCACAATTCCGCTTATGGCAGCCGGAGTCTGGATGGTGCAGAAGGCTTCTCATAAGCGCTGGCAGATTTTCCGCAAAAAATCGTCAAATCTGAATGCCTATGTGCATGAAGATATCGCGGGCATGAATGTGGTGCGCAGCTTCAGTGCGCAGAATGAGACGAATGAAATATTTGGAAATCTGACGGATGAACATAAAGAGTCTTTTCAGGATGCCTGCAGATATGCGGATTTATTCGGCCCGACTGTGGATTTCTGCTGGGGAATCGGGGCTATGATGCTGTATCTTGTGGGAATCCGCGTGCTTGGGATGCAGCGGGTTTCGGTGGGAATGCTGGCTGCATTTGGCAGTTATATTAATATGTTCTGGAACCCGATTATGAACCTGAGCAATTTTTATAATAATCTCGTAACAAATCTGACCGCAGCGGAGCGGATTTTTGACATTCTGGATACGCAGCCGGATATTACGGACCGCGCCTTTGTGCAGGAGCTGCCGCCGATTAAAGGAAGCGTGGAATTTTCCCATGTCAGCTTTACCTATGACAAAGGAACGCCCGCGGAAACAAAGGTACTTTCCGATGTCAGCTTTCAGGTAAAACCGGGTGAAACGATTGCGCTTGTGGGCCCGACCGGAGCAGGCAAGACCACGATTGTAAACTTAATCAGCCGTTTTTATGATATCGAAGAAGGTGTGATATCCGTTGACGGGTACGATTTGACAAAGGTGTCGATAGAGAGCTTCCGCAGACAGATGGGCGTGATGACACAGGATAATTTCATTTTTCACGGCACGATTCGGGATAATATTTTATATGGAAAGCTGGATGCTTCCGAAGAAGAGATGATAGAAGCAGCAAAGGCGGTCCATGCGCATGAATTTATTATGGATATGGAAAAGGGCTATGACACACAGCTGAAAGAACACGGTGCCGGACTGTCTATCGGGCAGAGACAGCTGATTGCGTTTGCAAGGACGATGATTTCCATGCCGAAGATACTGATTCTGGATGAGGCGACTTCGAGCATTGATACGCATACGGAGCTGCTTGTACAGGAAGGAATCGAAGCGCTGCTTTCCGGGAGGACCAGCTTTGTCATTGCCCACAGGCTTTCTACGATACAGAATGCCGACCGGATTTTCGTGATTGATAAAGGAGGAATTTTAGAGCAGGGGAGCCCGAAGGAGCTGATGGAGAAGAAAGGTGCGTATTATCAGCTTTATATGGCGCAGTTTGAAGGGATTGAATAAAAAGCCGAAATTTACAGCATCAAAGAGGTATGATATGATAAAAATGAATGAGGCTGCGGAACCGGGCAGACGCATTCAATATTATAGAATATGGAGAAAATTTATGAAAAAAGAAAACAGAAAAAAACGTATGCTGGTATCCATGCTGGTTTTCTTTGCAGCTGCAGGCTGGATATGCACAAGGGCCCCGTTATCTGCATATGCGGCGGAGTCTGTGCAGCCGCGCAGATGTATCGCTTATCCGAAAGCAGGAAGTACATTTCATGAGGAATCTGTTCTGCCAGAGTGGCATGTATATTTTTCAGCAGGGGAACATATGGCTAAGCTGCGAAGCAGCCGGGCGGGAAACAGGATGACAGGCAGCGAGAAAAAGATTTATGATTTTCTGGCAGAGGAGATTCGAAAAATAGCAGACGGGCAGAAGACATCTACGCTGTTTGCGATGCCGTTAAAAGATTTTGTGAATCAGCTGCAGTATACACGGGAAGAGCTGGGGGCTTCTTTTGAGTCTGAAGAAGAACAGCAGAATGCCATGGGACAGTTTATAGAGCGTGAGGTTATAACAGTTGAGGGGCTGCGCAGAGTTTATGATGCCCTGCTTTTGGATTTTCCATATGAATTGTACTGGTATGATAAAGCTGCCGACGGAAGCTTTATGGTATCTTTGGACGGCACACAGTTTCGGGATGAAAGCGGGCGCGGCAGATGTCTGTGTGTGGAACATGCGGTTTTAAATTTTGGATTTACAATTGACGCTTATTATGGCAGTCATTATCAGCTATATGCGGACAGGATGGACACAGCCAGGAAAGCGGCGGCAAATGCACAGAAGATTACAGAAGAAGCTGCGGGTCTGTCCGATTACCAGAAACTTACATATTATTGTAATAAAATATGCGGGCTGGTTTCTTATAACCAGGAGGCCGCGCGGACCAGGCCGTCGGGGAATCAGAACCCATGGCAGCTGGTCTATGTCTTTGATGAGGACAGAACAACGAATGTAGTCTGCGAAGGATATGCGAAGGCGTTTCAGTATCTCTGCGATATGACTGCGTTTGCGGATGATGATATTTACAGTTATATTGTGACCGGAACGCTTTTGGGAAGAACAGGTCCCAGCCCTCATATGTGGAATGTCGTGCATATGGGCGAATATGGAAATTACCTGGTGGATGTGACAAACTGCGACGAGGGAATGATAGGTGATAATGCCCGGCTGTTTCTGGCTGGAAATACATCTGGAAACATAACGGACGGCTACAGTTTTACAGTGTCATCCAGACGGGTAACTTATCAGTATGACAAAGAAATGAGAACTATGTATTCAGACAGCGACCTGACACTGGTTCAGGGCCCGGGGCTGAAAGAATCAGATGTGCATCTTCATGCATGGGCAGAAACGCGAAGAACGGATGCAGGGTGCACGTTTCCGGGAAAACGGGTCGAAACCTGCTCTGTATGCGGAAAGGAAAGAGAAGAAGAACTTCCGGCTATTGGACATGCATATGAACTGCAAGCTTTCTGGTCAGAAGAAAATAAAGCCTGTACAGTTGTGATGGCATGTAAGAATGACAGTTCGCACTGGATGGCGCAGCATGCGCAGGATGCAGGACTGGAACATCGCGACGTGACGCTGGATATCAAAGATTCGCAGGGAAGGCTGAAATATACACTGAAAATGGATGCTCAGGACCTGACTGCCGGAAATGTCCTGACGGCGTATCGTCTGGACAGTGAAACTGGAAAATACCGGATGGCAGACGGGCGTATGAGGTATGTCACAGGGGAAGACGGAAGCATTCAGCTGTCGCTGCCAGAAAACGAGACGTACCAGTTATTAAATGAAGCGGCGGCTGAAACAGCCAGTCAGGAAATTTTAAACTCAGTGGTTCCAAAGAAAACACAGGCGTCTGTAAAAAAAGGCCAGAGTACGATGTTTGCCTTCGGCAGCGGACTGGATATGGAAAATGTAAAAAAGATTGTTTATCAGTCATCAAAAAAAGCTGTTGCGAAAGTTTCTGCAAATGGAAAAATTACTGCGAAAAAAGCCGGAACAGCGGTTGTGAAGGCAAAAGTGACATTAAAAAATGGAATGGTTAAAACCGTATCTATGAAGGTCAGAGTGAAATAGCGGTCATGAAACATTGCATTTCAAATAGGTGCAGGTTATAATGACTGCAGATGAAAAAGAAGCAAAGGTTTGAATCTGGAGGTGCAGGGTGCTGAATGTATATATAAACGTAAATTCCAGACAGGCGGTCTTGCTGAATGACTGGTTTTTTGAAACGGTTACATTATCGGATTTTCAGCTGACGGATGAACTAAGGCTTAGGATAGAGCAGGCAGAACAGGTGAAATTCGAAAGCTGTACAAGGTTTACCTCGAAATTTAATGATACTTCGCTGGATTTAACAAAGCTGTCAACAGGATGTAAGACACTGATTAATATTTTGACATTTCCTGAAAAAATCTTTTCAGTTTCAGAATGCGGAGTTAATATTTTGAAGGAAATCTATTCTCTGAGAGGGGAACATAGCATTTACTGTAAAAGCTTTGTCAGCGGCGGGTTAGATATTGATAATGATTTTAGGGTGATAACGGACTCGTTTGAAAAAGAATTTCATAACTCTGTAGATATATCGGGCTGCATGCTGGATTTAGAGGAGGCTGATGAATCATGATGACAGAGCCGGCTGTAACAGGAAACATGAGATTTCGGTAAACTAACACTTTGAAAGTTGTATTAGATAACCAGGCTGTTTAGCATAGCTGCAGGCAAAAAGAAGGTGTTATCATGGCAAGAACAGTTGCAATCGGAGAGCAGGATTTTCGCAGAATTATAGAAAATGACAGCTTTTATATTGACAAAACAGATTTTATCAAAGAATGGTGGGAGAGCAGGGACACTGTTACGCTGATTACACGTCCGAGGAGATTTGGCAAAACATTAACGATGAGTATGCTGCAGTATTTTTTTTCTGTCAGCCATGCAGGGAGCGGATTATTTCATCATCTCTCTATCTGGAAGTCCGAGGAATATCAAAAGCTGCAGGGAACATACCCTGTGATTTTCTTAAGCTTTGCAGGCATAAAGGCAGATAATTATGAGGAAACGTATTACGAAATATGCAGACTGACAGCACGGGAATACCGCAGATTTGCTTTTTTAATGGAAAGCGGCTGCCTGCTCCGGTCAGACAGGGACTATTTCGAAAAAGTGTTAAGCGGCAGTGCAAATGAAAGCGATATCTGCTCTGCGTTAAATCTGCTTTCTGAATATTTATATGATTATTATAAAAAGAAAGTGATTATTCTGCTGGACGAATATGATACACCGATGCAGGAAGCTTATGCGGGCGGGTACTGGGAAAAGCTGGCTGGATTTATGAGAAGGCTGATGAATGCTGCTTTTAAAACGAATATGTATCTGGAACGTGCAGTTATGACAGGCATTACAAGAGTGGGCAGGGAATCTGTCTTTTCTGATTTGAACCATCTGGAAGTCATTACGACGACTTCCAAAAAATATGCAGAAGTATTTGGCTTTACACAGGACGAGGTTTTCAGTGCACTGGATGAATTTGGCCTGAAGGAGTACGCAGAGGATATCAGACGCTGGTATGACGGTTTTTGCATCGGAGGGATTGACAGTATTTATAATCCGTGGTCTGTCCTTAAATTTTTAAAAGAGAAGGAATTTGCTCCTTACTGGGCTAATACAAGTTCAAACCGGCTGATTGGAAGGATTATCTGCAGGAGCGACGTAAGCGTGAAGCTTCGGATAGAGGAGCTGCTGCACGGAAAATCGATTATGGAACCCTTAGATGAAGAAATTGTTTTTAGCGACCTTGAGACAAATAAATCTGCGATTTGGAGTCTGCTGCTTGCAGGCGGATATCTGAAAGTGACAAAGATTGTAAAAAACCGCAGGGGAAAACGGGAATATGAGCTTTCCTTAACAAATATGGAAGTGCGCATGATTTTTGACGATATGGCAGTCAGCTGGTTTTCCAATAACAGGCTTCGTTACAGCGACTTTTCCGATGCTCTGCTTTCTGGTGATAAAGAGTATATGAATGAATATTTAAATGAGATTGCAATGGATACATTCAGCTTTTTTGATACGGGCTCAAAACCGTCAGAATTCAGACAGCCGGAAAATTTTTATCATGGTTTTGTACTCGGGCTGACTGCGGATTTAAGGCAGCTGTATCAGGTAACATCGAACAGGGAAAGCGGGTATGGAAGATATGATGTCCTTTTAGAACCATATCATCCAAGCCTGGATGACGGTATCATTCTGGAATTTAAAATATGCAGTCCTGAAGTGGAAGACAGCCTGGAAGATACGGTTCAGGCTGCGATTCGTCAGATTCTGGATAAAAATTATGCGGCTGTATTAGAAAAAAAGTGCAGCAAAGACAGAATACGGGTGTATGGATTTGCATTTCAGGGGAAGAAAATACGGATAGACGGAGGATATCTCAGAGAGCTTGAGATTTAGCCGGAGATTGAAAAAACAGGAGGAGCAGGCAATGAATTTAGTTTTATATGATATCTGTAAGGATGCGCTTGCCAAATCGGCGTCAGCAGACGAAAAAGACAGGGAACCGTTAGTGAAAGCAGCTGCCAGCGCGCTGATGCTTGTATACAAGGCCAGGCGGGAAGGGCTGCTGGCATTTGAAAAAGCCGCGGCGGTGCAGCCTTTTGCGCCGGATTATCTGCAGCAGCTGACGGAAATTATTACGGAAGGCAGAGACCCGCAGCTGGTATTGGAAATTGCGGCGAACGGTTACTGGAGGCAGAACCCGCAGGGAATCGATGCTTTAATCCGCTATTTTTATATCCGCAGCATGCTTCTGGCACAGCAGGGAACAGATACGCGCCTGGTAGAAGAGATGTTTTTATCCCTGATACCCAGACAGTGGCAGAAGGATTTTATGGAAGAGGTTACGCGGGAAAAGGAGCGTCTGGAACTGAGTCTCAGCGAAGAAACGGCGCTGCAGTTTGCCCATATGCATCCGTCATTTCGGGATAAGCAGCTGACGGAAAAGCTCCGTGTGCTGGAAAAGGAACTGCAGAAACTTTCCGGGCCGGAAATGCAGAGGCTTCTGCACGGCGCCGGACTGGAAACAGCGACTGTCTGCCTGTACGCATGCGGGGAAGAGGCCCGGGAAAAGATGATGAGCAGCTTTAGCAGAGTCAGGCGCGAGATGCTGATGCAGGATGTTATCTGGCGTGAAGCGATAGCAGAGCAGAAGGTGCTGGAGGAGGTTACGAAGATGGGCAGTGTGCTGAGCGAACTTCAGAAAAGAGGGGAGATTTCTGTTTCGTAAAAAACAGGAATACGGCAGAATCTGCCTGGCTTATCTGACATTTAAAAATCTTTCTCAGCCTTTTCTATCACGCAGCTGTGCTGCTTACTTCTGCGGTCATAACTGATTCCGACAAGGAGAATCTGGCCCGTATAGCCGGAAAGAGCCTGTACATAATGTCTGTCTTTTATCTGCTGTATGGCTGCGTAAGCTGATTTATCATATTTTAATTCTATGACCAGAGCTGGCTTTCCCGTATGTGGAAGAGGCAGAAATACGATATCTGCAAATCCGCGGCCGGAAGGCAGTTCTCTGATCAGCCTGTAATCCTGTCTTGCACTGTAATACGCCAGACCGATTGCGCAGCTGAGGGAATTTTCATCGTTATAAGTCAGTATAGATGCAGCTTCTGTATGTGCCTGATCAAGTCCCTTCGCTGCATTTTGTTCATTTCCAGCCAGAGTATCTTCCAGCAGCTTTTCGGATGCTTTCAAAATCCGTATAATTTCGTTCCACCCGCCGGTACTCATAGCGTTTTCAAATTCACCTCTGATTTCCTTATTCGGAATAAACGCTTCAGTCTTTGCGGCGTCATATCCAAGATAACCTAAGTGAATCAGCAGCGTCAGTACATCATCCTTTGTTTTAAAATGTTTCATATCATTCTGAAAACTGCAGGTATTCACCCGGACCTGTCCGCCCGCGAGCATTTTTACAATATCCTGTCTTAAACCGTCGAAATCCATATCCATATAAATTTTGAGTGCATCATAGGTTTCCGTGGAAGTCCAGTAGCTCGAGAGCCTGCCGCAGTGCATGGCCTCGACTACGGATTTTGGATTATAAATATGCTGAAACTGCAGGAAACGGTATCCGTCATACCAGCTGCCTGTTTCTATAAAATCCATATGGAACTTTCTGCACAGTTCACGCACTTCTGATTCTGTAAATCCCGTGTATTCTTCCAGCTGCTTCTGCCCTGTCATCGAATATTCCCAGAACATATTCAGCGCAGAATGTTCACCGTATTTTTTTACAGGCAGAATACCCGTCATATAAACAAGTGCAGCATAAGGCTGGTCTTTCAGAAGATTTCTTAAAAAATCAAGGTACTGTTTCTGCATAGCTTCTGATTCCTGCCGTTCCCGCATGACACAGTCCCACTCGTCGATTAAGAATATAAACTGTTTCCCGGTTTTGGCATAAATCCGGCGTAACAGGGCGGCAAGCCCGGTGTTTTGGTTTCTGGTACAGGAACCGAATGTTTCCAAAAGCTCTTCCGTCACTTCCTGTTCCAGATATTCCGTCACAGACTGGTTTTTGGCTTCAATTAAGAACTGCTGCATGTTTAAAAAGATGACGTCGTATTTATTCCGGTGCTCTTCAAATGACGGGCTGCTTTCGATCTGGCAGCCCCGGAACAGTTCTTTCGAATCACAGCCGATGCTGTAGTAAGCCGCAAGCATGTGCAGTGCCATGGTTTTTCCAAAACGCCTCGGTCTGCTGACACACAGAAAGCGGTCCTGTGTATTAAGACATTCGTTTGTATGCTCGATTAAGCCGGTTTTGTCTACATAGATTTTGGAACGGACAGACTGTCTGAAACTGTGATTTCCAGGATTCAGGTAGATTCCCATAAAAAGAGCCTCCATTTCTTATTTCAAAATTCGTTCGATTCTGCAGACATGCTCCCTGCTTTTTTTATTATAATTAACTCCAACAAGCAGAACTTCTCCGAAGTATGTTTTTAATGCTTCTCCGTAGTTTTTGTCTTTTATCTGTTTCTGCTTTTTTCGATACCCAAAAGGCATACTGTGAATGAACACTCTATTCCCAGCCTTTAAAAATAATATAAATGAAAAAATGGAATATGTCAAAAGAAATATGCTAGTCTGTGTGGATGGATTGTCTGTACAAACGCTTCTATGCGTACAGGAAAGAACGGTTATGAACTTGAAAAGGATGCGAGAAGCAGGCAGAAAAATTGTTCTTATACATAACATTTTATTACAAAATGTTGTCTTAGAGTATTCTATATCAATTTTTAGATTTTTGCAACCCCAAAGAAAAAATTGTATATATTTCCAGTATCAGGGCTTATTTTGTAATATCTGTGTTTTCTTTTTTGGGCATATGTTACAAAATCTTTTGACTTTCTGATTTAATCTGTACTCTGGAAGGCGCATGGATTTTTTGGTTTTATGTGCAGAAGCATTTGCGCCAGCATGCGGCATTTATTTTCGGAATGCTTATAAATCAAGGGGTTCCAGGATTTTTGCCTGTATCTGGAACATAACATTTTGTAATAAAAAGTTATGCTCCGGATACAGATGGACATAGTTTGAAAAGACGCTTTGTTTTTCAGCGGTAAGCATGAAAAACTTCGAGGCAGTGAGGAGGCTGTTTCGCCGGCAGAGGTTAAAACAGGAGGAAATAATGCGGGAACTGGATTATGGAAAGATGGGGATGCGGATTCGTCAGGTTAGGAAGGCTAAGGGGTGGTCCCAGGATGAGCTGGCAAAAAGATGCGGCATCAGCATGTCGTTTTTGGGCCATATTGAGCGCGGGACGAGGATTATGAGTATGGAAACATTTGTGAATATCTGTACGGCGCTGGATGCAGGGGCGGACGAGCTGCTCTGGGGCGTGGCAAATCCATCCGATGCGGTGCTGGGTATGTGGAATCTGCCTGGGAAAGGGCGGGATAAAAAGGGAGCAGATGAAAGCATAGATAAGAAGAAAGAAAAGCAGACGGAAAACGGCAGGGCGGACAGCTATGCAATGTATATCAAGATTATGAAATCTGTGGCTGAGATTATGAATGAAACTTAAACAGGATTTGCTTTATCAGAAGTAAGCTGTAGGAAACAAAAAACTGATAAATAATGATAAGTGAGGCTGGTACTAAAATGGATAAATACAATTCCTGGAAAAAGACTGATGAAGCGGAAATTGACATGACAGATTTACTGCACAGGCTATGCATGCGATGGAAACAGATAGCAGTCTGTGCTCTGGCATTTGCTGTCGTTTTTGGCGTATACGGAGGGCTGAAAAGCAAGGGAGAGGCAGATGAAAACTTGTCTGATACAGCACAAGAATCTGTTCTTACAGTGAAAGAACGGCAGGCTGTAGATGATGCTGTTCAGCTCAGACAGGAAACAGCGAAACTGGAAGAATATTTGGAGAATTCTATACTTATGCAGCTGGATGCATATCATAAAACGAAATATATTATGTTTTACCGCATCGACAGCGCTAAGAGACAGGAACTGCTGGCAATTACAGAAAGTTATCTGAATTTTGTAATGAATGGCGGCGCTGCAGACGCACTGCAGGAATCTGGAAAAAGATGGAAGATAGATAAAAACTATCTGGCAGAGGTGATATCAGCGTATCAGAAAACACATAGTTCTCCATATCAGATTGCTCTGGACGAACAGGCAGACAGCAGCCTGGCCGCTGACTCTCTTTTTTATGTAGAAATTACGGGCAGAGATGCAGAACAGGCAGAACGTATGGCGCTGGATATGCAGAACATTCTGGAAGAATATGCTGTAAATGTAAGGAAAGCAGCTGGCAGTCACAGACTGAAGCTGATCAGCAGCGAGAAAAGTGTGACAGCAGACATGGGACTTTTGACTCAGCAGCACGATAAAAGAGCACTTCTGTCTTCTAACAAAACGAATTTAGCTTCTGCAATAGATGATTTGAATACAGAGCAGCTGGCAGTTTTTCACAAAACAGCCGGGCAAAAAGATATTTTGGAGGAAAATGCATCAGAAAAAATGTCTGATAATGGTTTTGGAACTGCTGTAAAGTATATGCTGCTGGGAACAGCAGCCGGGATTTTCATATGCTGTGGAGTGTTCTCGTGCCGTTATATGTTTTTGGATACGGTGAAAAGTGCAGAAGAAATGAAAAGACGGTATACATTTCCGGTTTATGGCGGACTTTGTCTGGAAGGCAGGGGAAGGACAGGCGTATGGGAGGATGCCTTTGGAAATACGGAAGAACAGGTGATAAACAGAATCAGGCTTGCATGCAAAAAGCAGGAGATAACACAGCTGTACGCTGCATCAGATTTTTTATTTGGCGAAAGAGAGAAAGAGTGTCTGAAAAGGATGGCGGGGCAGCTTGGCGGCTGGGGAATTACTGTGAGAGCAGCTGAAAATATTAATGCAGATATTTCGGCATGGGATGGACTGAAAGAAACAGGAAATGTTCTTCTGCTATGCCGAATGGATATGACAACACATCGAATGATTGATGATGCAATGAATTTTTATTTAGGAAACGGCATTCATGTTATTGGCGCAGCTGTATTCTTATAGGAGAGAGTGAGCAGGAATGGAAAACATACTAAAATCGGCTAAGAATCTCATACCGTGGAAACTGAGATACTGGATAAAGCTGACAGAGGCAAAACATCCCGGATTGATTCCGTCTGTTTTCAAGCAAAAATCAGAACCAAAGCATTACAATGATGTATTCTATCAGGCATTAGAAACAATGGGCATTGAAAATCTGAAAGAGAAAGTTATCTGCGAGATGGGACCCGGACAGTTTTTATCTCATGCATTTCTTGCTTATCAGCTTGGCGCAGATAGAACTTATTTACTGGAGATTGACGACTTTGCCGGTCAGGATGAGGATGCAAAGATGAGCAGAGCTCTCTTGCTGAGAGCGGGAATGAAAAAAATTCGAAATCTGCCGGAAATGGAAGAATGGGGTACATGGAAAAAATGTCTGAAAATGCTGAATGCAAGGTATTATACAGATGGCATAGAGGGATATAGAAGAATTCCGGATAATACAGTGGATTTTGTTTTTTCTTTTTCTGTAGCAGAACATATAAGAAAAAATGTAATCAGGGAAACAATGCAGGAAATGTACCGTTTTATGAAACATGGAGGAATATCATATCATGCTGTTGATTTGAAAGACCATTTTGGGGGAGGAAAAAATCATTTAAGGTTTTCTGAAACGGACTGGGAAGACAGCATCCATTACAAAATGGATAACTATACAAACCGGATCAGCTGCTCTGAACTGATTGCAATGTGGAAAGAATGCGGGTTTTCAGTTTCTTATTTGAAACGGGAAAAAATGGATAAAAGAAAACTGCTTCAGAGAAGACAGATGAATTCAGTGTTTTCAGATATGTCTGAAAAAGATTTCGCAACAGGCAGCTTTGTTGTAATACTGCGAAAGTAAATGTATCATCGCTGAAAGTTGTATTAGGAAACGGAATTGTCAAAAATGAGGAAAATATGGATAAGAACTGTTTAGGAAGGGCTGGGCGTAAGTCAGTTCTGATTCTTGTAAATCATGAGGTCGTCATTTATAATTTCCGGCTCGAACTGGTGGAGCGTCTGCTGCATGAAGGAAAAGAAGTACATATTTCTGTACCGCCTGGCGAGAGGATTGAAGAACTCAGGATGCTTGGCGCCGTTTGTCACGATATAGCAATTGACAGGCATGGAATGAATCCTTTGGCAGAGTTCTCCGTGTTTCGAGAGTATCAGAGGCTGATAAAGGAAATAAAGCCGGTCATTGTTCTTGGTTTTACAATAAAACCAAACATTTACGGAGCCATGGCAGCAGGACGTGCTCATATCCCCTTTGTAGCAAATATTACGGGGCTGGGAACAGCTGTGGAGAATGCAGGAGTAAAGCAGACAGTGGCTATTATGCTGTATAAGGCTGCGTTTGGCTCAGTTCAGCGTGTATTTTTCCAGAATAAGGAAAATGAGCAGTTTTTTCGGGAGCATGGAATTGCGGTTTCGAAACATGGTTTACTGCCTGGTTCGGGAGTAAATCTCAGCCGTTTTCCCATAACACCGTTTCCTGTATGCGGTGATGGCAGAAAAGGCGCCCCTGTGAAGTTTGCTTTTATTTCCCGCATTATGAAAGAAAAGGGAATAGAGCAGTATCTTGCGGCTGCTGAAAAGATAAAAAAAGAGTATCCGTCGGTTGAATTTCATGTCTGCGGATTCTGCGAAGCAGAATATCAGGGGAGGCTGGATGAATTTCATAAAAATGGCGTGGCAGTATATCACGGCATGATTAAGGATGTTGCACAGTTTATGAGCAGGATGCACTGTATCGTACACCCGACTTATTATCCGGAAGGACTGAGCAATGTGCTTTTGGAGGCATGCGCATGCGGCCGGCCGGTAATCACAACAGACAGAAGCGGATGCAGGGAAGCTGTGGAAGATAACGGGTATCTTGTACCGGAACGGGATACAGAGGCTTTAGTCAGAGCTATCGAAGCTTTTATTAATCTCCCGAATGAAGAAAAAGTAAAGAAGGGAAAAGCCGGACGCATGCTTGCAGAAAAGAAATACAGCCGGGAAATCGTTGTTGAAGCTTATATGAAAGAGGCGGCAGCTGCGGAAAATACGGTGATACAGAAAACGCACGCATGACCGCATGCTGTGCATACCAGGCTGGGAGGGTATATTTGAAGATTCTTTATATCATATCAACGATGGAAGGCGGCGGGGCACAGAAGCTGCTGCATGGACTTGCGACAGGAATCAATAAAAAGAACAGATGTGAAATCCTTGTTCTTTCTGCAAAGAACGACAGATTTTCGGAAGATATACGAAAGAATGGGACAAAGTGTACGTTTATTCCAGATGAAGTGAAAGGAATCATTGGAAAATTAAGGTATATGGATATCTATATTGGCCAGGGCAGATTTGACATCGTTCATGTTCATTTATTTCCGGCACTTTATTACGGCTCTATATTGAAGAGGTTCAGGTATGGGAGTGTGCCGTTTATTTATACAGAACATAGTACAGATAACAGAAGGCGTCACAGGAAATGGTTACGGCCTGCTGAGAAATGGATTTATGCACCATATGAATATACGGTATCGATTTCAGAAGATACAAGGTCAGAACTTATAAAATGGATTGGAGCCAGTAAAAAGACAAAAAGAAAATTTCCTGTAATCAATAATGGAGTACCGCTTGATGAATACAGAAATGCAAAACCTTATGAGAGAAGAAAAATTCATCCCCAAATTGGTAATAAGGATGTTCTTTTATGCATGACAGGGTCTTTTACAGAACAGAAAAATCATAGATTTATGATAGACGTTATGAAAAAGCTTCCCCGAAATTACAAGCTGATTTTTCTCGGAGAGGGTGTTCTTCAGGATGAGATAAAAGATATGGTAATTCGTTCGTCTCTAAAAGACCGCGTATTTTTTATGGGATTTCGAAAGGATGCGGCTTCTTTTATGAAATCTTCTGATATTGCAGTGATTCCGTCAAAATGGGAAGGATTTGGCCTGGCAGCAGTAGAAGCTATGGCATGTGGAAAACCAGTTGTGTGTTTTGATGTGCCAGGGATTTCCAGTGTGGTCGGGCAGGCTGGCATGAGGGTTAAAGCCCGGGATTCTGAAAAATTTGCGAAAAGTATTTTGAAGGAAGCAGAAGGGATGAAGCTGGATGAAAAAATCAGCCAATTGCAAAGACAGGCAGATTTATTTGATATAGAATTTATGACAGAAAGTTATCTGAGACTGTATCAGCGGTGTATCAGTCATAGAAAAAGGTAATCTGAGGGGGAACAGGAATGTATTTTATGCGTCTGGATGATGCTTCTGTTCATATGAATATCCGGAACTGGAGAAAGATGGAGTCAGTTTTGGACCATTATGGAATCAGGCCGATATTTGGCATTATTCCGCACAATGAAGATTCTGAACTGAGAAAGTATCCAGAAGTGAAGGATTTTTGGAAAATAGCAGCTGGCTGGATGGAAAAAGGATGGACACCTGCTATGCACGGATACAGTCATAGGTTTGAGACAAATATGGGAGGACTGAACCCTGTAAATTTGAAAAGTGAATTTGCAGGTCTGCCGCTGGATAGGCAGAGAGAAAAAATCCGTTTGGGAATGAAAATATTAGAAGAACAGGGAATACGGCCGGAGATATTTTTTGCACCAGCGCATACATTTGATATCCATACACTGGATGCGCTGGAATTAGAAAGTGATATTCGTGTAATCAGCGATACCATTGCGTCAGATATTTACCGGAAAGATAAGTTTTATTTTTTGCCGCAGCAGACAGGCAGGGTGCGCAGGCTTCCATTTCGGTGTGTAACGTTTTGTTATCATCCGAATATTATGAGTGACTTTGATTTTAACGAATTGGATGCTTTTTTAAGCCGTAACGCAAAAAGATTTATCTGTTTTCAAAAGTCCGTGTTAAAAAACAGGAATCCGGGTATTTATGACAGTCTTTTAAAGAAAGTATATTTTATGAGGAAAGGAAGATAGAGAATATGGGTGTGACAGCGGTATGAAACAGGTATCTGTAGTGATGAGCGTTTATAAAGAATCCGTTTCGGAAGTAAAATCAGCAATAAGGTCTGTGCAAAAACAGACTTATAAAGACTTTGAATTTATTATTGTGCTTGACAATCCTGAAAATGAAAAAATGTGGAGATTTTTAAACAATCAGGCAGCGCTTGATGACAGAATCAGACTGATGAAAAATTGCAGGAATATAGGGCTTGCGCTGAGTTTGAATAAAGCGATTGATGCTGCAGAATTTTCATATATTGTACGTATGGATGCGGATGATATTAGCAGTCATAACAGAATCAAAATGGAATTATCGTATTTGCAGGAACATAATTATGATTTAGTTTTTTCGAATTATTTATTAACTGACCAGAATGGTGCAGTAACAGGAATTTGTAACGAGCATTATGCTGATATTGAAAAAAGCCTGATTATTTCAAATATGATTCATCATCCGACGGTTATGTTTACAAAGGATATTTTTTATAAGGCAGGTAAATACAGAAATTTTCCATGCTCCCAGGATTACGATCTCTGGCTGAGAATGATGGAGTGCGGGGCACATTTCGGACAGCTGGAAGAAGTTCTTCTGAAATACAGGCTCAGGAATTCTTCGATTAGCAACGCCCATGCATTAAATCAGGCAGCTACGCTTTCTTATATAAAAAAGCTGTATTTTGAAAGAAAGAGAAATGGTACAGACAGTTATTCATGGGCACATTATCGCAGATACATGAAACAGTTTGGAACAGAAATTTACGATAAGGAAAAATCTCTGCGCATGAAATCAGATTTGTTTTATGCGCAAAAGATGACTGCCGGGGGACATGTATTTTACGGAAATTTATGCAGATTTTTTGTTTTTATAAAAAGCAAGTGTTATCGAAAGTATTATTTCTGGAAAATTTGGTCTCAGGTATTTGTTAAGGTTTTTAGAAACTAGGGGAGAAAGTGACGGCTGATGTTAATCGTATTATTGCTTATTTTACTGCTTTTTGCGGGTGTATTTTTTTATAAATGCAGCAGACTTCATTTTATGGCACCGGCTTTTTTTGTTTGTGCAGGATTCTCTTTGTCTGTCGTCTGCTGCATATTGAATATGCAAAACTGGTACACGCAGATAGATATCGTTACCATTGCTGTGATTGTACTGTCCGTCTGTATATTTGGCGCTGGAGACCTATGCGGGGAGTCAGTATCCTTTCCGGCAGTGCGTTTTAAGCAGTTATATGTATTTGATTTTTCATGCAGTCAGCGTATCCGTGTGAAAAAGCTGAACATCATGGTGACAGAGCTCGCATTCATTTTCATAAATATATGTTATTTTCGATATACCTATCAGCTTTCTGTTATAGCAGGCAATCGTATCGGAATCAGCGGAATGATTTCTTATGCACGCCATGCAAGCAATTATCTGAATACCGGCTTTGATATGCCGGTGATAGTAAGTCAGGGAATCGTAATAACAAAATGCGCCGCATATGTATTCCTTTTTGCATTTGTTTATAATCTGATGAATGACAGGTTACGGGGCAGGTATTTTCTGCTCCTGCTGCCTTGTGTTTCACATTCTGTAAATATTATTTTATCTACAGCCCGGATAGGTTTTATTGAATTTTTTGTTTATATATTCTTGATAACGATGGTAATGCTGATGAAAAAGAAGAATGTTTCATTACGTATCAACCGGACGTTTATGAAAATGGCAGCTGTTTCGCTGGCAGCTTTTTTGATTATATTTACGGTATTAGGCTATGCGACGGGAAAGACACAGTATTTAGGGGCGATAAATGCAATACTGCTTTATATTGGAGGTTCGATTATCGCTTTTCATCAGTATCTGAACAAAAGACCGTCCAGAGAGTTTTTTGGAAAAGAAACACTGCGTCTTTTTTATGCATTTCTTTCAAAGCTGGGATTTGATACGCCGGAATACGAGTCCTATTTTCTGGAATTTACGAATATAGGGGAAAATGCATCGACGAATGTATATACCGCTTTGCGCCGTTATCTTCAGGATTATGGGTTTTTAGGTTCGGCGTTTGTGCTGTTTGTGCTTGGATTTTTATACGGGCATTTTTTTAAACTGGTGATAGAAGGGAAGAAAACTGGAATTGCATTAATAAATACGGCAGCTTTTGCCTGGCCGGTTTTTTTGTTTTCGATAGAAGAATACTCTTTTAAAAATTTGCTTGGAATCAGCAGTCTGTATCAGATTTTTTATACGTTTCTTTTGTATTATCTATTTATGAAACCGGAAGTAAAAATGTAGAAGGTATGTAAGAGAATGAGTAAAACGGGGTTTGTCGTATTTGATAAAACAGCATATTTTTATCCTTATGCCGGACAATGCATACAGCCGGTAAAAAATTCATGGACTTGCAGGTGTATAAAAAAGCTGGCGAAAGTATTTGACTTCGCTCTTCCAAAGATATTTGTAAACCCTGCTTTATTTGAATTTGACCGTCTGGTTATCAGTGATTCAGCGATGTCTATCGGATTTGGCAATTTTTTGCAAAAGAATTTTAAGCAGGAGCAGCTGGCTTTATATTACATGAATGTAATTCATACGGATAATGAAAAATATATGCAGTATTTTAAAGATATTTACACATTTGATTATGAAGATGCCGTGAAATATCATATTGGATACAGACATACGCCGTATAAAAAATTTGCAGAGGCGGAAAATGGCAAACTGCATTATGATGCAATATATCTGGGAAAAGAAAAAGGCCGTAAAGATTCTATTCAGTGCATGTACGATTTTTTCATTCAAAATGGACTGGATGTGAAGTTTATGGTACTGGGTTCAGATAATCCTGATATAGCAATTCATGCTCCTATAAGGTATCAGAATTATCTTTCTATGATTGGAAAGACAAAATGTCTGGCAGAAGTAAATGCAGATGGTCAGTCAGGCTGTTCGCTGAGATTTCTGGAAGCATTGTTTTATAAGAAAAAACTGATAACAAATAACCCGCATATTGTAAATGACCCTTATTACGATTACGAAAATGTATTTATATTTGGGATAGATGATACAGACAGATTCAGGGA
>CANDJC010000079.1 GCA_947384955.1 uncultured Eubacterium sp.
AAAAAGCTGGAAGTTCTTAGTTTTCTGCTCAATACCCAGGATTTGGGGACACATAATCTGTCGCTTTATAAAACTTCGAAGTCCCCAAAAGGCGCCTGCCTGATGCCACTGCTTTCAGCCGCCAAAAACGCCAGGGCATCAGGCGCCGGTCCGTCCGCTGCCAAACCCCCGGCGCAGAAAACTTAGAACTTCCTGCTTTTTGGAAGCGGAACATCAGAAGGAAAAACTTTCTCCATCCAGCGTCCGTCCAATCCCCCTCCCTTCCCCTTCCCCTAAAAAAATATTCCCCCATCCAAAAAAGAGGCAGTCCCGCATATTCTGCAGTCCCGCCCCTTTCACTCATATCCTATTCCATTTCATCCACGCTCTATTTCAGCATCCCATCCAGCACACTCGCTGCCTCTTTCAACGCCTCATCAATCCCCGCCGGATTTTTACCTCCTGCCTGCGCCATATTCGGACGACCTCCTCCGCCGCCGCCAGCTTTTGCAGCTGCCGCCTTAATCAGATTCCCGGCATGCGCACCAGCCGCCATTGCGGTTTCCGTAGCCATTGCCACAAGATTTACTTTACCGCCCGCATCAGAAGCAAGCAGAATCACGCCTTCGCCCAGCTTTGCCTTTAACTGGTCGCCTAATTCCCTCAGCCCGTTCATATCCACGCCGGATACTTTTGCTGCCAGGAATTTCGTGCCTTTGATTTCCTGTACCTGATCCATCACATCGCCCAGCGCATCTTTAGCCGCCTGAGATTTCAAAGACTCGTTCTCGCTGGAGAGCGCCTTTAACTCAGCCATCAGATGCTCAAGCTTCTCTGCCAGATTTGCCGGAGATGTCTTCACAGTCTTTGCCGCACGCTCCAGTATCTGTTCTATCCTGTCATAATATTCAAATACTGCATTCGAAGTCAGCGCTTCAATACGGCGCACGCCTGCTGCCACACCGCCCTCTGATATAATTTTAAAAGCAGTAATAGCATTCGTACAGCCCACATGCGTACCGCCGCATAACTCAATGGAAAAATCTCCCATCTTTACAACGCGCACCGTTTCCCCGTATTTTTCGCCAAATAAAGCCATGGCACCTGTTTTTTTCGCTTCCTCCAAAGACATTATCTCTGTTTTTACAGGCAGAGCCGCAGCGATTTTTTCATTTACAAGCGCTTCCGTACGTTCGATTTCTTCTCTGGTCATAGCCGAAAAGTGAGTAAAGTCAAATCTTAGTTTTTCCGGTGTCACCTCCGAGCCGGCCTGTTCTACATGAGCGCCTAATACCTCGCGCAGCGCTTTCTGCAGTAAATGCGTAGCACTGTGATTTTTTTCGATACATGCCCTGCGCCCTGCATCGACTTCTAACTGCACTTCATCGCCGACTTTCATCATTCCGCTGATGCAGGTCCCGATATGCCCGATTTTGCCGCCGGAAAGTTTTATGGTATCTTCTACCTGAAATACACCGTCCTTTGCCCGTATCTGTCCGGTATCTCCAGTCTGTCCGCCCATGGCAGCATAAAACGGAGATTTTTCTGTAATGACAGTTCCCCGCTCCCCGTCAGACAGCGCCTGGGTAATTTCTGTCTCTGTTGTCATAACAGTAATGACAGAAGTGTCCGTAAGGCTGCCATAACCGGTAAATTCCGTTGTAAGGGAAGGGTCTATCGACTCATAGACTGTCACATCCGCTCCCATGTAATTCGTAGCTTTTCTGGCTTTTCTGGCCTTTGTACGCTGCTCCTCCATGCATTTGCGAAATCCCTCTTCATCAATGGTAAATCCTTTTTCTTCTAAAATTTCCTGCGTTAAATCCACCGGGAATCCGTAAGTATCATACAGTTTAAACGCATCTTCCCCGGACAGCGCTTTTAAGCCTCCTTCTTCCATGGACTTTTGCATGTCCGATAAAATGGCAAGGCCCTGGTCAATCGTTTTATTAAATTTTTCTTCTTCCTGTGTCAGAACCTTGAAAATAAATTCTTTCTTTTCTTCTAATTCCGGATATCCGTCACGGCTTTCTGTAATTACGGTATTGCTCAGCTGTGCAAGAAACGTCCCTTCAATGCCAAGCATGCGGCCATGACGCGCTGCACGGCGGATTAAGCGGCGCAGAACATAGCCCCGGCCTTCATTCGACGGCATAATACCGTCCGAAACCATAAACGTAGCAGAACGGATATGGTCCGTAATCAGGCGGATGGATACATCGTCCAGTTCATCTGTCTGGTACTGTTTGTGCGACAGTTCGCATACTTTATCCCGAATCTCTTTCATGGTATCGATATCAAAAACAGAATCTACATCCTGCATCACAACCGCCAGACGCTCTAACCCCATGCCGGTATCGATATTTTTCTGTTCCAGCTCTTCATAGCCGCCCCTGCCGTCTCCGTCAAACTGTGTAAATACATTATTCCATACTTCCATAAAGCGGTCACAGTCGCATCCGACTCTGCAGTCCGGCTTATTGCACCCGTATTTTTCTCCCCTGTCATAATAAATCTCAGAACACGGCCCGCAGGGACCAGCGCCATGCTCCCAGAAATTATCGCACTTGCCGTTCTCATCCCGGTAAAACCGCGTTATTTTTTCTGCCGGAACGCCGATTTCCTGATTCCATATCTCAAAAGCTTCATCATCCTCGCCATAAATCGACGGATAAAGCCTCTCCTCTTCGAGTCCTAACACCTTTGTTAAAAACTCCCAGGACCATGCGATTGCCTCATGCTTAAAATAATCCCCGAACGAAAAGTTCCCGAGCATTTCAAAAAATGTCAGATGCCTTGCCGTCTTGCCCACATTTTCAATATCCCCGGTACGGATACATTTCTGGCAGGTGGTCACGCGCTTTCTCGGCGGTATCTCCTGTCCGGTAAAATACGGCTTTAACGGAGCCATTCCTGCATTAATCAAAAGCAGGCTCTTGTCGTTGTGCGGTACTAATGAAAAACTGTTCATTACCAGATGCTCTTTGCTTTCGAAAAACTCCAAAAACATTCTGCGCAGTTCATTTACACCATAATTCTTTTTCACGCTGCTTGTCCTCCAATATCAGTCTGTATTCCTTTTATTCCTATTTTTTACCATTGTTAATCCGCACGGCTGATGTCTTAGAATCTTTGCTGTCACGAAGCTTCATGCCCGCTTTCACGCCCGCAAACGCAAGCACGGCATAAATAACTGCTTTCCCGAGATATTCTATAAAACTTCCTAAAAATGCTGTCATGGAAAAATCCTCCTGTTTTTCGTATTCTGATATAACTTTCATTTTGCCCGGTTTCGCATGGATTCATGAAACCTCAGCATATGTGAATAATTATAATCTTCTTTGAGATATATTTCAACAGATTTCTTTTGTTGTTTTCAAATGCGAAAAGAGATGAAACAACTCTGTATGCACGTTCTAATCTCTGTTTTGTTCCCGTTCCAGAATCGCCTGCAGCTGATTTTTCAGCCATGGATATTCATCATGAATAGTCAGATATACATCTTCCATACGCAATGTTTGATATCTATGTGCTGTAATATCTCTCATTCCTGCGACTGCCTTCCATGGAAATGTCTTGTATTCATGCCTTAGGTCATCCGAAATAACTTTGACAAGTTCTCCAACATTAATGCATGTCATTCCCATTGCACGTTTTAGCATCTCATTTTCCAAAAACTGTTCCAGCGAAACATTCCCCAAAAGTTCCGTTCCTATATCTATTTCCTCAATAATTTTTAGTATCGTGATTTTATCTCTATGCCGCATATAAAACCACTTCCTTACGAATTTCTATCAAATCATCCGGCATAATGGGGCCATGAATCACATCTACTTTTACTCCCAGCATTTCTTCTAATTCAATCTGCACCATAGACAGAGTAATCAGTGAAACAGGTTTTTTAAACTCTATAATCAAATCCACATCACTGTTTTCATGATTTGTTCCCTCTGCTCTTGAACCAAACAGTGTCACTTTTGTAATAGAATATTTAGCAGTTATTCTTATTACCGCATTCGTAATATCATCAATCATCATATTTCATCCTCCCGGTCTGTTTGATATGTCAGCGCCTCGTCTTTTTCTTTCTTCCTCCCCCTGTTTTCGCCTCCCTGTCATTCCTTTTCTTTTCTTCCCTTATCAGGCAGTTCTTCCCGTCCCCGATTAAATCCGTCCGCCCGGCCTTTATAAGCGCCTCCCGTACGAGCTGGTAATTTTTCGGATTCCGGTACTGAATCAGCGCCCTCTGCATTGCCTTTTCATGCGGGCTGCTGGCAGTATATACCGGTTCCATGGTACGCGGGTCTAATCCGGTATAATACATGCAGGAAGAAATCGTGGAAGGCGTCGGGTAAAAATCCTGCACCTGCTGCGGATGATAACCCATATCACGCAGAAACTCTGCCAGTTCCACCGCTTCTTTCAATGTGGAGCCGGGATGGGACGACATCAGATACGGTACAAGATACTGCTTTTTGCCAAGCTCCCTGTTCATTTTTTCATAAGCCTGTACAAATTTCCGGTATACTTCTACAGAGGGTTTTCCAAGTCTTTTTAACACGGTATTGGAAATATGCTCCGGGGCAACCTTCAGCTGTCCGCTGACATGATATTCGCACAGCTCGCGCAAAAATGAGCGGTCCTGGTCGTAAATCAGGTAATCGTAGCGGATGCCGGAGCGGATAAATACTTTTTTCACACCATCTAAGCTGCGCAGCTTCCGCAGCAGTAAAATATAGTCCTCATGGTTAATATTCAGGTTCTGGCACGGCTTTGGAAACAGGCACTGCCTGCCGGTACACGCTCCTTTTGTAAGCTGTTTATCACAGGCAGGATGACGGAAATTCGCGGTCGGCCCGCCGACATCATGAATATATCCTTTAAAATCCGGGTCTTTTAGAAACAGCTTCGCTTCTTTTAGAATCGATTCATGGCTTCTGCTTTGAATAATGCGGCCCTGGTGAAAGGTCAGCGCACAGAAGCTGCATCCTCCGAAACAGCCGCGGCTGCTGACCAGGCTGAACTTTACCTCGGAAATCGCAGGAACGCCGCCTGCTGCTTCATAGGATGGATGCGGAGCCCTCATATACGGCAGCGCGTAAATATCATCCATTTCCATCTGGCTCAGCGGTTTTGCCGGAGGATTCTGCACCACCATCGTACCGTATTTATAGGTTTCAAATAAACGCTTTCCGCTAAAAGGGTCTGTATTGCAATACTGTGTGTAAAAGCTTTCTGCATACGCGCGCTTATCTGTCTTAATCGTTTCAAACGGCGGCAGCTCCACTGCATCAAAAGAAGCCAGCTCCCGGTCTTTCGTTTTAAATACGGTGCCGTCAATAAATGTAATATCGCAGGCCGCGATACCGGCATTCAGAGCATCTGCGATTTCCACTATGCTGCGTTCTCCCATGCCATAACTGATTAAGTCAGCGCCGGAGTCCAGCAGCAGAGAACGCTTTACTCTGTCTGACCAGTAATCATAATGTCCGAGACGGCGAAGGGAAGCTTCAATGCCGCCAATGATAATCGGAACCTGCTGATACACGCTGCGAATCAGGCCGCAGTACACCGCCGTGGCATAATCAGGTCTTTTCCCCGGTACCCCTCCGGGCGTATAGGCATCCGTGCTGCGCCGTTTTTTGGAAACACTGTAGTGACAGACCATGGAATCCATATTTCCGGCCGTTACAAGAAAACCCAGACGCGGCCTGCCAAGCACGGTAATGCTGTCCGGATTCTTCCAGTCCGGCTGAGAAATAATGCCCACCGTATAGCCGTGAGCTTCCAGAACGCGGCTGATTATGGCATGGCCAAAGGAAGGGTGGTCTACATAGGCGTCTCCCGTTACATAGACAAAATCCAGCTGTGTAATTCCCCGCAGCTCCATATCTGATTTACTGACTGGCAAAAATCCTGACATATTTTCATCTCCCTGTTCCTGATTCATAGTTTTACAATATCGGTCCGCATCTTTTTGATACCTGCGTGAAGCGAACGTTCCGCCGCGGCGCGGTATTCATATTTCAGCTTACGCTCCTTTAAGATTTCCAGCAGATAATAAGGGTTAAAGCTGACCTCGCTGCCTTTTTCATCATCCAGATATACCCCGAAATGCAGATGGACCGGAAAGTTGCCCGTTGTCCCTTCCACTTCGCTGTATCCGGTATCTCCCATATATCCAAGCAGCTGTCCCGCCGCAATTTCCATGCCTTCCTCCAGGCCTTCTTCATATTCGGCCAGATGCGCATAATAAAAATAGACGCCGCATCTGCTGCGGATGCCAATGCGGTATCCGCCCTGAGGCAGCCAGCCGGTTTTTTCCACCACGCCGTCACTGACGCTGATTACCGGGTAATAGCCTCTTATCTGCGTGCCCGCCATAATATCACACCCTTCATGCCCGCGCACACCCCCGTAGGTACGCTCGGACTGCCAGCTGTTTTCATAAGAAATCCCTGCTCTGGCATTATTTAAAGATTCCGGGACCGGAAAATAGACCATATCTGACAAAATCTTCTGCACGGCCTGCACATATCCGGCAAACAGTTTTGGCTCCGCTTCTTTTTCCCGTCTGCACCACTTTTTCAAAACAGATTTCTCTGTCGTACGGCAAAACAGATAAGCCAGCACATTTTCCGCGGCAGCTTCACTCATTTCAGATTCCGCGTTCTCGAAAGCAGTTTCGTCCTCATCTGCATTTCGATTCTCTGCTGCTGATTCATCCTCATCCGTACTGGCAGCATCAGACTCTGTATCTGTTTCAGACTGGCTCAGTTTCTCCTCTGTATCCGTTTTCTCTTCTGTATCCGTTTTCTCCTCTGCAGCAGCGGCTTCCTCCTCTGTTTCCTCCCCCTCTGTGAGTTCTTCATAAACCTCCCTCGGAAGCTCGAATGCCCGCAGCACCGCCACAGCCTCTTCCTGATTCTGTAACTGCGATTTTTCTCTTAAGACGCCGTGATGCTGTTCTAAGTACCGTGCCAGGCAGATATCCAGGCTTGCCGTGATAAACAGCACAAGGATGCAAAAGATACGTTTTTGATTCATGTTTCCTCCCGCACATGCGTATACTAATAAAAAAATATACGTGCTGTCATGAAAAAAAAGTTATCTATATTTATTATCATGCTGTTTATTCTATTCATATTAATTTATCCAAAGGACTGTGTGGCTGCGGCTGCAAACGGTCTGGTATTATGGTATGAAAATATCCTGCCGGCGCTTCTTCCTTTTACGATATTTTCAAATATCCTGATTCAGTCCGGGTATCTGGATGATATCATACGGGTTCTCCATCCGCTGTTAAACCGCCTGTTTTTTCAGCATTCTCAGGCTGCGTATCCGATTGTTTCCGGTTTTTTGTTTGGATTTCCGATTGGCAGCAAGACGGCTGCAGACCTTTTACGGGAAGGAAAACTGACTGTGAAGGAAGCCACCATCCTGTGTGCGATGTGCAATAATATCAGCCCTGTATTTGTCAGCAGCTATCTTTTGATATCATCCCTGGGTATTTCAGACAGGACATGGGAAACTTACGCTGTTTTGTACCTTCCGCCCCTTGTCAGCGGACTGTATCTGCTGCGCCGGCAAAAAGCCCTTCCTGTCAAAAAAAATGCGGCATCACAGTCTAATTTGAACTTTCAAATTATCGATGCCGGTATTATGAATGGATTCGAGACGCTGCTAAAGCTGGGCGGATATATTATGCTTTTTTCACTGATGACACAGATGTGCATGCGGATTGCGGGCAGTCATGAACTGATGCTGATGTGCCTGACCGGAATGACAGAGGTTACAAACGGAATTCACGTCATCGCAGACAGCTCCTATTCCATGGCAGTGAAATATCCCATGATAATAGGGATTACCGCATTTGGAGGCCTGAGCGGATTTGCCCAGACAGCTTCCATGGTAAAGGGATGCCGGATTTCTATGGGCTTTTATCTTGCCTTCCGTATTGTCATGGCCTCAGTCAGCGCACTGCTTGCGGCTTTCCTGCTTGTCTGACCCGCCTACTGCGAAACAGGTTCCTGCGGCTGGAGCTGGTCCTGCGGCAGCATCTCTGCTTCCGGAATCTGTTCTTCTGAAGCTTCCTGAAATACTTCTGACGGAGCTAATTCGGCACGGTTTGCGCTGACAATTTCTAACGTTTTCTGCATCGAAGAGCTCAGCTGGGCAAAATTTGTTTTAAATATGCTCTGGGAGCCTTCTAACAGGTCTTCAATCGCTTTGAGCATACTGTCCGCATAAGCAATCGCGCCTAAGCGTATTTCATTTGCGTCGCTGGTCGCCTGGTCCATAATCTCCTGCGCCTGGTTTTGGGCAATGGAAACAACTTCGTTTGCCTGTGCGTATGCCTGCTGCATAATCTGATGCTCTTTAATCAGTTCATTTTTCTGTATCTGTGCCTGAGAAATGATTGTATCGGCTTTTGCCTGTGCATCTGCTAAAATTGCTTCCTTATTGCTGATCATTTTCTGGTAGCGTTTCACTTCTTCTGGTGTTTTATGACGCAGATCCGCAATCAGTTCCTGTATTTCATCTTTATTTACGATTATTTTCGTACTTGAAAGAGGCTGGAATTTACAGCTCTCAATATAATCTTCTATTTCCTCTATGATCTGGTCTATACTACTGTTCATGCGTAACACCCCTTACATTTATTATCCAGTCAGGAAACACCGGCAGCTTCCTTTTCTGTCTTTAACATTGAATGCCGTACTTCGCATAAATACGTTCTATCATCTGCTGCGGCACAAAATGAGAAATATCTCCTCCATACGATGCAACTTCCTTTACAATCGTCGAGCTCAAATAGGCATATTCCAGTCGGGTCGTCAGAAAAACAGTCTCAATATCAGGATATAATTCATGATTCGTCTGTGCAATCTGCAGTTCATATTCAAAATCGGTGACGGCCCGGAGTCCCCGGATAATAATCGCAGCATCCATGCGCTTCGCATAGTCAGCTAACAGCCCGTCAAAGGAATCGACTGTTACATTTGGAAGATAAGAAGTCATTTCTTTTAACATACTAACACGTTCGTCCACGAAAAACAACGAATTTTTTGCGCTGTTGTTCAAAACACTTACAACAAGCTCATCCGCAAGCCTGGATGACCGCTCAATAATATCCAGATGGCCCTTTGTAACCGGGTCAAAGCTGCCCGGATAAATCGCTCTTCTCATTTCATCCCTCTTTTGTCATAAATACATGTTTATTTGTCTTATATCTTTTCTCTTTTTGAACAGTAAATCCCAGCTTCTGCACAAAAGAAAAATCCGTATCCCCTGCCGCTTCCGCAATGATTCTGGCATCATCCTTTAAAAGGCCGGAGGACGCCAGATATGCTAAAATGTCCTGTTCACACTGACTTTTATAAGGCGGGTCTAAAAAGATAAAATCAAATTCATCCTTTCCTTCTAATCTGCGCAGCGCATGCATGGCATCCATGCACAGGAGCTTCGACCTGTCCTCAAAGCGCGTAAACCGGATGTTATCTTCGATACAGGCACACGCTTTTTTATTATTTTCTACAAATACAGCCTGCTGCGCTCCCCTGCTCAGCGCTTCTAACCCAATCTGGCCGCTTCCGGCAAACAGGTCTAAAAACCTGCTGCCAGCAATATCCGGCTGAATAATATTAAACAGTGTTTCTTTTATGCGGTCCGTTGTCGGCCGTGTATCCCTGCCTTCTATGCTTTTCAGCGGCAGGCTCCTGGCCGTTCCGGCAATAATTCTCATAGCTTCTTCCTTTTCCTGATTTTACTGAGCGCGAGCCGTGCTTAACAGCGTCTGCTCTAACAAAGTCAGCGCCGATTCCACAGCCATGCTGCGCACCTGCGCGCGTTCTCCGGCAAATCTGTGCTCTTCTGCAATGGTAACGCCATCGACATAGCAGCCGATATAAACAAGCCCGGCCGGTTTCTGCGCCGTCCCGCCGTCCGGCCCCGCAATGCCGGTCGTTGCAAGAGCTGCCTGTGCCCCGGCCTGTTCTGCCGCGCCCTGCACCATTTCTATCGCCGTCTGCTCACTGACTGCGCCGTATGTTTCTAATGTTTCATGGGATACGCCCAGCAGTTTTTCTTTTGCTTCGTTGGAATACGTAATGTATCCTTCTTTATAAACCTCAGAAATCCCCGGCGCATTAATCAGCCGCCCTGCAAGCAGCCCTCCGGTACAGGATTCTGCTGTTGTTACCGTATATCCGCGCTGCTTTAACAATTTGGCCGCGCGCTCCTCAAGTGAATATTCTTTTTCAGACTCTGTATACATATGATTTTCTCCTATTCACCCTGATTTAAGCTGATTTCACTCTTTGTTATTTTCTCTTTCGCCGCTGATTCACATATCCGATTCTATTTTTCTTATTTTTTATCTTATCTTTTCTTTGCCCGGCTGTTATGTGCTGTATCTGATAATTTATCTGAATGTTTTTGTATTATCATTCTTCATCTATCTTTGTTCTTTTATGACATCTCTGTTTTTATAAAGATAATCAGCCAGAGATATCACGGTAAGCGCAAGCGATACATAGGTCAGGACAACGCCCAGCATCTGAAACGCCGCATGCTCAAAGTCCAGAATGAGTACAATAATCATAAGCATCTGAAACGTCGTTTTAAATTTGCCCCAGTAGCTTGCTGCTATCACAATCTGCTGTTCTGCCGCTATCAGCCTGAATCCGCTGATGATAAATTCTCTTGAGATAATTATAATTGCAATCCACGCTGAAAGCCTGTCCATTTCAACCAGACAAATCAGCGCCGAACAGACTAGCAGCTTATCCGCCAGCGGGTCCATAAATTTTCCAAAATTCGTTACCAGATTATATTTGCGGGCAATTTTTCCGTCAAACAAATCGGTAAGGCTTGCTATGATAAATACTCCGGTCGCAATATATTTCCCGTTTTCCGTAAAATTCGGCGCAAACAGGAAAAATACAAAAAACGGGATTAAAATCACCCTGAACATAGTAAGTTTGTTTGGTAAATTCATAAGACATCTCCTTTTACTGCCGGCCTTTACTGCAAAACCAGTTCGGCTGTCAGATCATAATCCACAGAGCCTGTAATGCGCACTCTGGCAAAATCGCCTGTCATAAGCTCATCCTGCGCGCCCGTTATAAATACATAACCGTCTACATCCGGTGCATCCCGGTAAGTTCTTGCCACATATACATTTTCCCCGGTCAGCTTTCCTTCGATAAATGCCCAGACTGTCTGGCCCTTCATGCCCGCAGTTTTATCAAAAATAATTTCCTGTTCTAATTCCATGACTTCTTCCTGCCAGTCAAGCTTTGTCTCTTCTTCTATCTGGTCTGGAAATTCCGCTGCGGGAGTGCCTTCTTCCGGCGAATAAGTAAATGCCCCCAGACGGTCAAACTCCATTTCATCAATAAATTCCATAAGCTTTTCATGCTGCGCCTTCGTCTCGCCCGGAAAGCCGCAGATAACCGTTGTGCGAAGGCAGATATCCGGGATTTCTTTTCGAAGCTTTTCCACAATGCGCCGGATGCTCTGACTGTCTGTCTTTCGTCCCATCCGCCGCAGAATCTCATCGTCCGCATGCTGCAGCGGCATATCCAGATAATGGCACACCTTGTCATTGCGCTTTATGGCCGCAGTCAGGCTGTCGTCAATTTCCTCCGGATAACAGTATAAAATGCGTATCCAGACAAGCCCCGGAATCTGATTCAGTTCATCTAAAAGACGGTACAGTGATTTTTCGCCATAAAGGTCCGTCCCATACAGCGTCGTCTCCTGCGCCACCAGAATCAGTTCTTTCACACCGGATGAAACCAGCTCTTTCGCCTGTTCAAGCAGCTCCTCCATCGGAACGCTGCGATACGCCCCGCGAATAGAAGGAATGATACAGTAAGTACAGTGCTTGCTGCATCCTTCCGCAATTTTTAAATACGCAAAATGCCCGCCTGTCGTAACGCTGCGTTTTGTTTTCAAATGCGGCAGCCCTTCCAGCGTATGGAAATTTTCATAATGGCTGCCCTTTTGCACCTCTTCTAAAGCATGCACAATATCATCATAAGAATTCGTTCCTAAAACCGCATCCGCTTCCGGAATTTCGGCACGGATTTCTTCCTGATAACGCTGTGCCAGACAGCCTGTTATAATCAAAGCCTTGCAGGCTCCGTCTTTTTTATGCTCAGCCATTTCTAAAATCGTATTGATGCTCTCTTCTTTTGCATCGTTAATAAAGCAGCAGGTATTCACAATAATGACATCTGCTTTTGATTCTTCATCCGTAATTGTATAACCGTTTTCCTTAAGCATTCCCAGCATGTATTCTGAATCCACAAGATTTTTATCACATCCGAGCGATACAAAAAAAATGCTGCGCATAGCTGTCTCCATCAAATGTTACTCCTTGTAAAAAAGGCCGTGCAGCGGCACAGCCTCAGCCTATTTGAGAATATCCCGCCCCGGTATCATTAACCGCCGGCTCTGCTCCCATGTCATCTGCCGGCTCCTCCGGTTCATTGAACTGTGTCATTTCACTTATCTCAGTCATTTCTTCCGCATCCGGCATCCCGGAATCTTCCCTGTGTTCACTGCCGTCTTTCATATCTGAAAATCTTTTTTTATCTGTAATTTCTTCAATCGAATCATCTTCTCCGACAATTTTAACCTTTCCTTCATACAGCTCCTGTACAGCCACGGATAACGGCTTTCTGCCGCCGGATTTTGCAATCATCGGCTCATCTCCGCCGATAATCTGTCTTGCCCGTTTTGCGGTCGCGATTACAATCGAATACCGGCTGTTAATTACAGGTTCCTCCCCGATTTCCGTCTGGTCACTGTTTACCACCTGCATTAATTCTACATAAGATGGATGTATCATGTTTCTATTCTCCTTTCAAAACCTGTCACTTTTTCCTTTTATTTCAAACAGGGGTCATTACAGCGCCTGGCCGGCATCAAACCGTCCCGACAGCGTATCCGGCTGCAGTGCAGATATAATGACCATCTGATTCATTGTAAAAATAACACTTCTTGTACGGCGTCCCTGAGTGGCATCTATCAGGCGGTTTTCCTCTTTCGCGCGCTGAATCTGACGCTTTGCAGGCGCTGAATCCGGAGTTATGATACACAAAATTTTATCTGTATTTACAACATTTCCGAACCCGATATTCATTAACTTTGACATATGCTGCCACCTTTATTCAATATTCTGAATCTGCTCGCGGACCTTTTCAATCGAAGTCTTTAACTCAATTCCGGTGTCAGAAACAGCCAGATCATTTGCCTTAGAAAGAATCGTGTTTGCCTCCCGGTTCATTTCCTGTGCAATAAAGTCCAGTTTTCTGCCGACGCTGCCGCCCTGCGTTAATTCCTTTTTCACAGCTTCGATATGGCTGCGCAGGCGCACGGTTTCTTCATCCACACAGATTTTATCCGCATAAATCGTAACCTCCGCCGCAATGCGGCCTTCATCTAACTGCTTATCTTCAAGCAGCTCTTTGACCCTGGCTTTGAGCTTTTCATGATACTGTTCGATAATCTGCGGGGAATGTTCTTCAATAAACTGCACATTCGCAAGCATTTCATCCAGCTTTCCGGTTAAATCGTTCTTTAAATTTTCTCCTTCTTTCTGCCGGGAATCAACAAACAGCGCCGCCGCGCCGCGGACTGCTTCTTCTAATACTTCTTTCATTTCGTTTTCATCCGATTCCTGCTCTTCCATTGTAAATACATCCGGGAACCGGGCCAGAACACTGACTGTCACATCATCCGTAAGAGCAAACGTATCTGCCATCTGACGCATATATTTTAAGTATTCGCCAGCTAATGCTTCATTGTACTGCAGGGCACTGCCGGCTTTTGAAAAATCTTCGTATGTTACAAATACGTCTACTTTTCCTCTTTGGACGTATTCTTTTAATATCGTACGGATTGTACTTTCAAAATTGCTGAGTTTTTTGGGTATCTTGATGCTGATATCCAGATATCTATGATTCACAGCTCTCATTTCTACTGCGATTTTCATCTTATCTTTGACAGCTTCATATCTGCCAAAACCTGTCATGCTTCTTATCATCTTTTAAATTCCTCCAGCCGGCTTGCGGTTTCTTACCCTGTCTAAGCATGTCTGGCATGTTGTTGTTCTGGCATGTCTGACTGGTAATTTATGCATAGATGTATTTTATTATAGACTGTTGAGGGGGAATAGTCAATTTTTTTCTGAAAAAACATACGACAATTTGTAACATTTGGGAAAGGGCGCGGATAGATTGGCGGAGTGGGCGCTGGGTGAGGGATGATTGGCGGGTTCGCGGATGGAGGGTGGGTTTGCGGCGGCGCGGACGCTGAGTGAGGGATGATTGGCGGGTTCGCGGATGGAGGGTGGGTTCGCGGCGGCGCGGACGCCGGGTGAGGGATGATTGGCGGGTTCGCGGATGGAGGGTGGGTTCGCGGCGGCGCGGACGCCGGGTGACGGGGAGATGCGCTGGCTTCCTGTGACGGCTCCAGAATGTTAAGAATCCCTAAGCATTCTGCGTTTACGCTGTGGTACCGGACGGTCGCGGCACCCAGTCCGCCCTGGCCTGCAGCCAGCAGCTACGGGTGCCGCTTCGGCTTCGCCGCCTGGTTATCGGGCAGAATGCTAAGGGATTCTAAACATTCCTCCAATGTCACAGGAAGCCAGCGCATCTCCCCGTCACCCGGCTGGTTTTGTCAGGATTTACGTGAAAAACCGGGGCGTTTCACCGTATTCATTAATATTTCTGGAATGCGGATAAATTAAGAACTTGCAGTTTTCCATTTGCTCAGGATATTTCAAAAACAATGAAAATGAATGGATAAAAAGCTTTCCCGTCATCTGTGAAGCCTGGTTCTCCCAGGCCGCTGTCTGCTCTAATATCTCAGTCCAAAATACGCAGCAGCCTTCCGCGCTAATTCATCTGTTCTCATGCTTCCATCGTTTATGATATATTTAAAATTCCCGCGCTCACACTGCTTTTGGACTTCTTTCGCAAACATAATATCGCGCTTCATCCAGTTGGAAAAGGCGGCTTCTTTATCCTGGCAGCCTTCTAATACGGATGAAATCCATTCTCGCTTTCTATAATGTGAAACCTGAAATTCGCTTGAAGGAATGATAGAAAGGTATCTGTTTTTAGAGATATTTATCTTTTCCATTAGTTCAGGAAGGTATGCGGCTCCTTCTGTAAGGATACTGCCGTGCTGCATATCTGCCAGCCGGCGCAGTTCTTTCTGTATAAATTCAAATATTTCTCTGTAAAACATCAGCTCTTCTTCACACTGCAGCACAGGTTCCCGCATCCATATTTCTTCGGCGGACATGCTGCATTGCTTTCTGCAGATTTCGTATCCTTTTAAGGCTCCTGATTTCGCATATTGTTCGAGATAATCATCCGCTTTAAAATAGTATAAGTTATATTTCGCTGAAAGGATTTGTGCTATCGTGCTTTTTCCGCTGCAGGGCGAGCCTCCGATATAGTATATGTTCTTCATTTGAGCCTCCTTTTATATAGTTTAGGGCTTCCGGTATTTTTTTACCAGAAGCCCTCTGAATCATGTTCTAAAATTTATTTCTTAGCCGCATTGTATGAAGTGCCCTGACTCCAGGGGATAAAATTTACAGATTTCATAAATCATTTCACGTGATATTGTCCCAGGATACCGCGGATACAATTGCAGGCAGGGATTAGCAGGTGGCTCCGCCTTTCATGTGCTTTACGGCTGCAATGTTTTCTTCTTTGCGGGCTAAAAGCGCGTCATCTAAGAGCTGCTTTTGCACTTCTTCAAATCCGATTCGCTCAACGGTGTCTGCAAAGCGCTCGCCGGTAATGCCCTGTTCGCGGAATAAAAGAATGGCTTTTTCTATAACGGCAAGCACTTCTTCTTTGTCTGTAAATACTTTTTCCAGATATCTGCCGTGTGCCACTTTTTTGCCCCAGCGTCCGCCTATGTATACACGGTATCCGTTTATGGAATTTTCAATTACGCCGAACGGACATTTGTTCAGGCAGCGTCCGCAGTGATTGCATGCCTGCTCGTCAATCACCAGTTTTCCGTCTTTTAAGGATGCTGTTTTTATCGGGCAGTTTGTTTCTACCTGACAGACTTTGCATCCGCGGCATTTTGCAGGGTCCGGCTGCGGAACACGCTGTCCGATAACGCCAAGGTCATTCAAATCCGGCTTGACGCAGTTGTTCGGGCAGCCGCCGACTGCGATTTTGAATTTATGAGGCAGCTTTACAGAAGCGTAGCCGTGGAAAAACCGCTCGTGAATTTCCTGTGATAAATCAAATGTATCAATGAGCCCGTACTGGCAGGTCGTTCCTTTACAGGATACAACCGGGCGTACTTTGGAGCCGGTGCCGCCTGTCTCAAGGCCTGCTTCAAGCAGAAATTCCCTTAAGGCGTCGATATTTTCAAATGGAACTCCCTGGATTTCCATTGTCATGCGCGATGTCATGGTAACCTCGCCGCTGCCGAATTTTTCTGCTGCCTCGGCAATTGCCCTCGCTTCATCGGATGTGATTTTACCGTTTCTTGTAATCACACGCCCGTTAAATTTATCCGGTGTCCGTTTATCTTTTAAAAATCCAAGCGCTTTTACTCTCGTTTCTTCTTCTTTGGAAACCTGTGCGTCTGTATTTTCTGCTTTTACATCATTGAAGAATGTCGCGCCTTCCAAAACTACGGTATTGGTATAGCCAAAATGGCGCAGACGGTTCTGCAGGAAATAGCCGCGTTTTCCTTTCACACAGACAAGCAGCAGCTTTTCGTCTTTTCCGATTCCAGGCAGCTCTCCGTTTACCTTTGCAAGGTCTATATATTCTGCGCCGCGGATAGAAGGCGCAGGCGCTGCGTCCAGTATCCGGTATCCCTTTGCTTTCCCGGCCGCATATTCAGCCGGTGTCATGCTGACCATATCACCGTTTAATTTATTCAGCAGAATATATACCGCCTGCAGGAACGGGTGAATGGCAGTGGAAAACGGCGGCGCATAGGCAAAGTCTGCATTTTCAAAGTCTTCCAGTCTCGCACCCATGCTGATGCCCATCACAGCGATATCCGCCATTTTGTCCACAGCTCCCGGTCCGAAAACCTGCATGCCGAGCAGCTTATGGCTTGCTCTTTCCGCAATAAGCTTCACTGCAAAAAATGATGCGTCCGGATAATAATGCGCTTTGTCATCGGTCACGGCTAAAACCGTTTCCACATCATATTCAGCCTCTTTTGCCTGTGCTTCTGTCAGTCCGGTGCGGGCACAGTTTAAGCCCGGCAGTTTGACAACGCCTGTACCGAGCACGCCCGGGTACTCCTTCTTTATCCCCGTAAGAATCTGTGCCAGCGTGCGTCCTTCCATATTTGCAGAAGAACCCATCGGCGACCACTGCGGATTCTGCGTAATGCGGTTTCTGACCTGAACACAGTCCCCGGCGGCATATACATCCGGCAGGCTGGTTTTCATTGTCTTGTCTACAACAATCGTACCGCGGTTTAATTCGATGCCGCTGCCTTCCAAAAATGCTGTGTTTGGCCGGATTCCGGCTGCAATAACAGCAATTCCGCAGTCGAGCCTGCCTGCCGTTGTCTTTACGGCAGATACACTGCCCTCTCCGATGATTTCTTCTGCCTTTGTGCCTGTAATGACGCGGATGCCCTGTTTTAATAAATGTTTCCGCCCGTACTCTGCCATTTCAGCATCTAAAATATTCGGCAGAATCTGCGGCGCTAAATCGATAACCGTAACAGAAATCCCTCTCTGCTTCAGGTTTTCTGCCATTTCCAGCCCGATAAATCCTGCCCCTGCGACAACGGCTTTTTTCACATTCTTCTCCTGTATATAAGCGCGTACCGCAATGGCATCCTGCGGCGTGCGAATCGTAAAAACGCCGTTTAAATCCATCCCTGCTATTGGCGGTACCGCCGGAGACGCACCTGTAGCAATCACCAGCCTGTCATAATGATAAACTTCCTCCTGGTCAGTTACTAAATCTTTTACATATACGGCTTTTTTATCCGCATCCAGCCGGACCGCTTCTTTTTGAATCAGAACCTCCACGCCTGTAAGCGCGGCATATTTCTCCGGCGTATTCACAACCAGGTCTTCCGGCTGTTCAATCATGCCGCCGACATAATACGGAAGCCCGCATCCGGCATAAGATATCTGCGTGTCTTTGGAAATCAGAGTAACCTCTGCGCTGCGGTCTAATCTTTTTAACTTTGCAGCAGTTTTTGTACCGGCAGCTACTCCGCCGATTACAAGTACCTTCATGTAGCATTCCTCCTTACCATCTTCCTGAAATAGTTATCTTTTGAACATCTTATGGCAAATCTGCATATCTGCTGGTTCTTTCTTTGAATTAATTTTACTATTTTCACAAATATTTGTCTACCAAAATTTACCGCCATTCCTCTTCTTCCTCTTCTCTGCGCCTCCGCTCTTCTTCCTGGCGCCTTTGCTCTTTTTCCTTTTCTTCGAGCACATATTCGCTGTCATCCCAGTTTAAAACATATCCGCCCCGTGTATAGCTGTAACCGTCCTCATCAATTTCCTCATATTCTCCAGAGTCATAATTATAACAAATCTTCGACATGCTTCTTTCCTTCTTTTGCCAGATTCCCCACTGACCCGGGGCCATCCTAATCACTGATAAGCTCTATCCCTGCCGTATCCGGATGAATCGCCATGGAGTAGTTCGTATAATATACAACAAATCCTGGTGCTGAACCGTTTGGTTTTTTCACATTTTTGCGCTGCAGATAATCAATCTCTACTTTCTCCGAGTCTCTCCCCTGCGAATAATATCCTGCTAACATAGCAGCTTCTTCAAACGTTCTGTCCGGCAGCTCCATGCCGTTTGTTTTCACAATCACATGCGAGCCCGGCATCTTCTTGGCATGAAACCACCAGTCTCCTCCGTTTGCGGTCTTAAAGGTCAGCTCCTCATTCTGGTAGTTGTTCTTTCCGACATAAATATCAAATCCATCCGAAGACCGGTAATGAAACGGCCTGCTTTTGATTTTCTGCTTTTTCTCATGGCCTTTGCGCCGGATATATCCGTACTCTGTCAGCTCTTCTTTAATCTGGACAAGGTCGTCTTCATTCAGCGCGATGTCTAAAGACGCCGCAATGGATTCCAGATGGTCGATTTCAGCCTTTGTTTCTACTGTCAATTCAGACAGCGCTTCATTTGTCCGCTTAAGCTTGCCGTATTTGTCAAAATATTTTTTCGCGTTTTCCGAAGCCGACAGCTGTGCATCCAGCGGAATCTGAATCATTTCATTTGTATAATAATTCAGCGCTTCCAGCGATTTTGCCCCTTCCGAAAGCCCGTATCCATACGTATTGAGCAGTTCCCCGTATATTTTGTATTTATCCCTTTTTTCAGTGTCCTTAAGCTGTTTCATCTGAAGCTGGTATTTTTTGCGGCTGCGGTCTAACGCCGTTGAAACAATCTTTCTTAAATCCACAGATTTCTGGCGGATACGGGTGTACACATCACGGGCAGCATAATAATTTTCCAAAACAGCCGAAATCGAATCTGACTCCTGACAGTCAAGATGTGCATACTGCGTCAGACGGACAGCCGAAAATTCCATCGGCCTACGGTCTTCCATTACAATATTCGGCACAAATTTCTCTTCTTTAACATCCTGCATCATCCATTCAAAATGACTGCTCAGATGCAGCTTCTCTTCCCCGCTCAGTCCTGCCACAGGCATATCCGCGTCAATTCCGCTGCGGTAACAGATTTCATTTGCCACACAGGGACTGATGCCGGTATAAGCACCGTAAATCGCTTTTGCGGCGGTTACCGGCTTTGCCAGCGCCTGTGTCCTGAATTCCTGCGCATCAGATAAAAGCGGATTTTTCTTTCCCTGGGTCGGTATAAAATAATCCCGCCCCGGCAGAACTTCCCGCACGGAACTGACCTGCGCAGACACATGCTTGATGCTGTCAATAATCATTTTCTTTTCATCCATAAAAATCAGGTTGCTGTGCTTGCCCATCAGCTCCATTGTCAGCGTTTTTTGCCGGACATCTCCCAAATCATCCAAATGCTCGATTTCAAAATGAATAATACGCTCCATATCCGGCTGCCAGATTTTTACAATACGCCCGTTAGAAATGTGCTTTCTTAAAAGCATGCAGAAATTCGGCGCCGTCAGAGGACTTGGTTTATTTTTTTCAGTCAAATAAATTAACGGTAACGATGCGCTGGCAGATAAAAACAGCCTCTTTTGCCCGCACTGGCCTTTCAGCGTCAGCAGCAGCGCATCTTTTTCCGGCTGTGCGATTTTATAAATACGTGCATTCAGCACTGTTTTGTTTAATTCCGATACTAAACCTGCAATTACAATTCCATCAAAAGCCATAATTAACACTCCCTTCTACGGAATTGTAACTTAAATAAGGGTTTCCCGCAAGTGATTTGTGGGGGATTTTGTAAAGTTCAAGGGGGATTTTGGCTGCGCGGACGCCGGGGGACGGGAAGATGTACTCGATTCCTGCTCCGGCTCCGGAATGTTAAGAAGCCCTAAGCATTCTGCATTTACGCTGTGGCACCGGACGGGACGCGGCACCTATTCGCCCTGGCTTACTGCCAGCAGCTACCGGTGCCGCTTCGGCTTCGCCGCCTGGTTTTTTAGCAGAA
>CANDJC010000080.1 GCA_947384955.1 uncultured Eubacterium sp.
GGCCTTCTGCCAGCAGCTACCGGTGCCGCTTCGGCTTCGCCGCCTGGTTTTTGTGCAGAATGCTAAGGGATTCTAAACATTCTTCCAATGCCGCCGCAGGACCGTGCAAATCCCCTCTCCCGGCTGGTTACGGCAGAGTTTACGTGAAAATCTGGCTTGTTCTTGCAGAGTGTTACGTGAAAACTTTTTTCCGGCTGGTTTTTGCAAAGCGTTGTGTGAAATGCTTTTTTTTTCGGCTGGTTCTGGCAGAACATTTTTGAAAAGGGCTGCGGGATTTTTATATCAGGGTATGAGATATAAGATGCTGAAAGGGGATGTATTTTATAAAAACAACAGGCTGGAATATTGACAGAAGCAGCATGGATAACATATATTATTATTAATGATACATGCATTCGCAAATGTGAAGGAATGCAGATATACAGTCATGGGCGCTGGGTGTTACGAAGGAGGGAGAAGCATGGCGACGGTTTTTGATGTGACGAAATATATTTTGCATCAATGCGGTGAAATGAGCACATGGAAGCTTCAAAAGCTGTGTTATTATTCGCAGGCGTGGCATCTGGCCTGGACAGGCAGCCCGATTTTTGAGGAAGATTTTGAGGCGTGGGCAAACGGCCCTGTGTGCCCGGAGCTGTTTTATGCACATCAGGGTAAATTCCTGGTTTCGACAGAGGATTTCTGCAAGGGAAATGTGGATAATCTGTCAGATGATGAAAAGGAGTCCATAGATGTAGTTTTGAATGGCTATGGGCAGATGGAACCATATAGTCTGCGGGAGCAGACTCATGCGGAAGATCCCTGGAAGAATGCAAGGGGAAATCTGCCTGAATGGACGAAGAGCAGAACGGTTATTACAAAAAGCAGCATGGGTGAATATTATGGGAGTCTGTAACCATGGCAAAACAATTAAAGAAGGGCAGGCCCAAAAGGGATAAAAAATATGTAAAAGAGTCAAAGCCTGTAATTTCTACTGACTGCGAGAAGATTATTTTTATGTTTGATAAGACAGACCGTTCAGGAAATTATGCTTTTGATGTAAACAGGGCGGATTTTAACCATAAAGAGGTCCTGGGGAAAATAGTGGATTATAGCAGTATGACGTGGGGAGAAGTGAAGCGGCAGACACATGATGACGGCAAATCGAAGCACCATTTCCTTACGCCTGACAGTTTATCAAAAGAAGCTGCTGAGCGCCTGAAAGCGAAAGACCTGGAAGAATTTTCTGATTACATTTTTTCTTTTGCCTTGCAAAATAAGATTCGAATAATTGGTATTCGCAACGGGGATAAATTTCATGTTTTATGGTATGATCCAGGCCACGAAGTATGTCCGTCAAAAAAGAGGCATACATAACTAATAACTAAAACACTATAAGAAACATTTGTTACATACGTGAATCACGGGCACAGTACAGACAGCTTTCCAGCCGCAGTTTACAGTCTTCCTTCCATAATAAAATGTACCAGTTTATTCACCGATTTCATGTAAAACCTGCCAAAACCAGCCGGGTGACGGGAAGATGCACTGGCTTCCCGCGACATCGGAGAAATGTTTAGAATCCCTTAGTATTCTGCCCGATAACCAGGCGGCGAAGCCGCAGCGGCACCGGCAGCCAGCTGGGCCAGGGCGGATAGGTGCCGCGTCCCGTTCGCAGCCACAGCGTAAATGCAGAATACTTAGGGATTCTTAACATTTCGGAGCCAGAGCAGGAAGCCAGTGCATCTTCCCGTCACCCGGCGTCCGAGAGGCCAGTACCTCCCCCCCTTTATCTGAACTGCCACATCCCCGCCCAGAGAATTGAAAATTTTTCGGAAAGAGAATGACATTTGCTCCAACATATGGTAATATAATTTCATATGATTATACACAGCAGAAACGGAAACAGTTAGTTTTCGTTTTTTGCTGTCAGCAGGGAGGCATACTATGTCATTATTGGAAGCGATTATCATGGGGCTTATCCAGGGTATCACAGAATTTCTGCCAGTCAGCAGCTCCGGGCATCTGGCTTTGTTCGAGATTGCGTTTGATTTAGAAAAAACGGGACTGTTATTTGACTGTCTGCTGCATTTTGGCACGCTGATTGCTGTATTTGCAGTCTATTTCCGTGATATCTGGAAAATGATCTGCGAAGGCTTTGGCATTATCGGTGATTTTTTTATCAATGCAGCAACTGCAGTATCAAGGCTTACAGGAAAAAAAGAGAAAAAATACCGCAAGATTATCTGTAATGGATACCGTAAATTTGTCATGCTTGTAATTGTCTCAACGATACCGACCGGGATTATCGGCATCGCGGCAAAGGATTTGATAGAGCTTGCATCTACGGTACTGATTGTGCCGGGCATCTGCCTGATTATTACTTCGATACTGCTGTTTATCGCAGACCGGTGCAAAGAAGGGAGCAAAACGCCAAAACATGTCAGCTATACGAATGCGTTTATTATCGGCATCTGCCAGGGATTTGCCACGCTTCCCGGGATTTCACGCTCCGGGACTACGATTACGGCATGCCTGTTAAGCGGATTTGACCGGAAATTTGCCGTGAAATATTCGTTTATTATGTCAATTCCGGCGATTTTAGGCTCCGTCGTGCTGCAGCTGTTTGAACTGGATGTAAAGACGGTAGCTGCGGCAGAATGGCTGAACTATCTTGCAGGAACACTGGTAGCTGCGGCAGTCGGGTACATATGTATTAAAATTATGCTGTATGTGGTAAAACAAAAAAAATATACGATTTTTTCGATTTACTGCCTGATTGTCGGCGCGGTTTCCATTGGTGCTTATTTCATTCTGGGATAGCATCCTGCGGTCTTTTTCGAAAGCATACAGACGATAATTTTCGTGAGTATAGGCGCAGAATATCTGTAAATTTATAAGAAACGGAGAAATGAAATGGCAAAAAAACGTTCTTCATCAAAAATGGCTGATAAAAACGGCAGTCCGCCCGCTTCCTTTAAATATGAAGTAATTCTGTGGGCGGTGCTTGCCGTGTCGATTATTTTGTTTATCAGCAGCTTTGGGATTGCCGGGAAAGCGGGTAATTTTATCAGCAGCATCATTTTCGGGCTGTTCGGCTTTCCGGCATACCTGTTTCCGTTTCTGTTATTCGGCGGAACGGCGTTTGCGATTGCAAATAAAGACAATGCGGTGGCAGTCAGAAAAGAAGCGGCAGCTGCTGGATTTTTTATTTTCGTCTGCATGTTTTTAGAGCTTGTCGGCGGAAGCGCACAGGCAGAAAACCCATTGGACTCGTATCTGTGGGCAGCGGAGCATAAGTCTGGAGGCGGTCTGACAGGCGGGATTTTAACATGGCTGATTAAGCCGAATCTTGGAACCATCAGCGCTTTTGTCATTGACATTATTATGATGATTATCTGCATGGTTCTTGTTACGCAGAGGTCTTTATGGAAGCCGATTCAGTCTGGCGGAAGGAAGATGTATACAACTGCGAAAAAGGAAACGATACGCCAGCGTGAGCAGTACGAACAGCGGAAGCTCAGACGGATGGATAATAAAGTGTCAGGCGTTTCTGCTGATACCAGCATTAAAAATGCGGTAAAAAATGCAGTATCGGATAATATTAATGAAATCCGTCCGGACAGTGTGCCGATACCGGATTTTCCAATCTATATGATGAACCAGCAGCCGGCTTCTTCCAAAGCTTCTGCTCCAAGGGCTTCGTCGGTTCCAAAGGCTTCCGTTCCAAAAGCGCCGCATCAGGCACAGGAGGTGCCGGAAACGATTCCAAAGAGCCAGGCAGCGGGCATGGAATATGCAGATGTGATGCCGTTTCCTGCCGCAAAAGCAAAACCGGAATCACCGGATAATATCGTTCCGATAAAAAATAAAAAGGTTGTGTTAAAGCCAAGTCTTCCGGATGAAGAGGTACATAACACAGCGGCCGGACAAAACGATGCGGATATTTTTCTGGAACAGACAGGCAGCATTTTTTCCGGGCTGCTGCCTGAAACGGAAGCCTTAGAGCATATGCCGCCTGAAGCAGGCTGGAATGCACAAGAAGAGCTGCATACAAAAATGCCTGAGGCTTTTCAGGAAACACTGGCAGATGCAGAGGTTATGCAGAGCGAACCGGCGCAGAATGAGTCCGGGATTTTGTCCGGCGCGTGGAATGGCATACAAATCGAACTGCTGCAGAATGAGTCTGAGATTTCTTCAGGTCTGCGAAACGGCATACAAGTCGAACTGCCGCAGAATGGGTCTGAGATTTTATCAGAGAATACATGGGATGGCATACAGGCCCAAGTGCCGCAGGATGAGCCTGAGATTTTATCAGAGGATGCATGGAATGGCATGCAGGCAGGAATGCCGCAGAATCTGCCAAATATGCAGGCAGATGTGCGGGATGCTGAAAATTCCGGGATTCTTACGGAAGGCTTTGGCATACAGGAAGCAGAGACAGAGCTGAATTTTGACAGCATGGACTTTTTTGGCATAGATTTACAGGATTTGCAGGGAAAACCGGAACATAACAGCAGTCTGGAGCAGAGTCCGGGCGAAGGCCGGATGCCAGGAGGCGCTGTCAGCGATACACAAGAGCCGGATATTGATTTTGACGCACCGGCGATGACGGCGGAAGAGCTGATTGCACAGCAGCTTCTGACCGCAGAAACAGCACCTGTAAAATCATCCGTATCTGCCGCACAGACTTCCAGCGCAGATACTCAGACGGCAGGGAAAGGAGCGGGACAGCGTAAAAATCCAAAACAGTCACAGGCACAAATGGCTTCGTCCGCTGCTGACATTGCGGTACAGCTTCATCAGCCAAAGCCGGTTATCAGACGCGAGTATGTTCTGCCTTCACCGGACCTGTTAAAAAGGCCGGACCCGAATCAGACGGGAGATTCCAGGGAACACTTACAGGAGACAGCGCTGAAGCTGCAGCAGACATTAAAGAATTTCGGAGTCAATGTAACCATATTAAACGTCAGCTGCGGGCCGTCTGTGACCCGTTATGAAATTCAGCCGGAAATGGGGGTTAAGGTCAGCAAAATCGTAAATCTTGCCGATGATATCAAGCTGAATCTAGCAGCCGCGGATATCCGTATTGAAGCGCCGATTCCGGGCAAGGCAGCAATCGGCATCGAAGTGCCGAATAAAGAGACGGTTCCTGTGATGTTCCGGGAACTGGTGGAATCCGAAGCGTTTAAAAAGCATCCGTCCCCGTGCGCATTTGCAGCCGGGAAGGATATTGCGGGCCAGACTGTGGTAACCGATATCTGCAAAATGCCGCATGTCCTGATTGCGGGCGCGACAGGTTCCGGGAAATCGGTATGTATTAATACAATTATTATGAGCATTATTTATAAAGCCAATCCGGATGATGTAAAATTGATTATGATTGACCCGAAAGTGGTGGAGCTGAGTGTATACAACGGCATTCCGCATCTGCTGCTTCCGGTTGTAACCGACCCGAAAAAGGCGGCCGGGGCGCTGCACTGGGCTGTTTCTGAAATGATGGACCGTTACCAGAAATTTGCAGATTACGGCGTCCGGGATATGAAGGGCTATAACGCAAAGATTAAAAAAATCGCAGATATCCCGGATGAAAATAAACCGCAGAAGATGCCGTATATTGTGATTATTGTAGACGAGCTTGCAGACCTTATGATGGCGGCACCCGGCGATGTGGAAGACGCTATCTGCCGTCTGGCGCAGTTAGCGAGAGCTGCCGGCATTCATCTGATTATTGCAACCCAAAGACCGTCCGTAAATGTCATTACCGGCCTGATTAAGGCAAACATGCCGTCAAGAATTGCATTTTCGGTAACATCCGGGATTGATTCCAGGACGATTTTAGATATGAACGGAGCGGAAAAGCTGTTAGGAAAAGGCGATATGCTGTTTTACCCTCAGGGACTTCCGAAGCCGGTGCGCATGCAGGGAGCGTTTGTATCGGATTCAGAGGTATCTGACGTAGTAGAATTTTTAACAGCGCAGAACGGGGCATCCAGCTACAGCACTGAGATTCAGGAAAAAGTCGCAAACGCAGCCTCCCAGACTGGTTCCGCTCAGGCGGATTCGGCTTCCGGGGATGAAAGGGATGTATATTTTGCGGATGCGGCAAGGCTGTTAATGGATAAAGAAAAGGCATCGGTCAGCATGCTGCAGCGGTATTTTAAAATCGGCTTTAACCGCGCGGCGCGTATTATGGACCAGCTGGAAGAAGCAGGGGTAGTAGGGCCTGAAGAAGGCACAAAGCCGCGTAAAATTTTAATGAGCCCGGAGCAGTTTGCCCAGTATGAAGAAGAAGTTCTTTAATTACGATTAGAAATGGAAAAGGAGAGAAGTTCATTGGCACAGTTAATTGACGGAAAACGTATTTCCAAGGAAATCAAAGACGAGTTAAAAGAAAAAACAGCCCGCCTGAAAGAACGGGGAATTTCGGGGTGTCTGGCTGTCATTCAGGTAGGAGAAGACCCGGCATCCAGCGTTTACGTGCGGAATAAAAAGCGTGCGTGTGAATATATCGGAATCGAGTCTTTGTCTTATGAACTCCCGGCAGAAACGACGCAGGCCGAGCTATTGCAGTTAATTGAAACGCTCAATTCTGATAAGAAAGTAACCGGAATTTTAGTACAGCTTCCTGTTCCGGATCAGATTGATGAAAACAAAATCATAAAGGCAATTTCTCCGTCAAAAGATGTGGACGGATTTCATCCTGAAAATGTCGGCGCGCTTGTAAGCGGGCTGCCTGGATTTGTATCCTGTACTCCGGCAGGCGTGATTGAGCTGCTGAAACGGACAGGGGTATCGATTACCGGGAAAAACTGTGTCGTTATCGGCCGGAGCAATATTGTCGGAAAGCCAATGGCCATTTTAATGCTGCGTGAAAATGCTACCGTTACCATTGCACATTCCAAAACCAAGAATCTGAAAGAAATCTGTAAAAATGCGGATATTTTAATTGTGGCAGTCGGTAAGCCGAAGATGGTTGATGCTTCTTATGTAAAAGAAGGAGCTGTTGTGATTGATGTCGGCATACACCGGGATGCTGATAACAATCTGTGCGGCGATGTGGACTTTGACAGTGTTTTTGAGACTGCGCAGGCCGTGACGCCTGTACCGGGCGGGGTCGGTCCTATGACAATTGCGATGCTGATGCATAACTGTGTAGAAGCTTTGGAACGGTAAGGAGGAGCACAGGATATATGAAATGTTCAAAGTGCGGAAAGGAGCTTTCTGATTCCAGCCAGTCCTGCAGCCGCTGCAGCAGAGCTGTTTCCAGGGATTTTAACTATAGCAATATGGAAAAGGAACTGCTTCATACCGTATGGGAGGAGGAAACGGTCCCGGATTTTTCCGGCAGTTCTTTACTGTATCGCCAGAGTGCATTCGGTATGCAAAAAAAATCAGAAATGAGAGAAAGTAATCATATGAATCAGATGAACCAGATGAATTATGCAGAAGAAGAACCAGAAGAATTTAAAAAACAGCCTTTCAAGCTGGCGGTATCACTGATTGCCAGTGCGGCTGTATTTGCCGGAGCGGCATTTTTTCTGCAGACATTTCCAGAAAGCTACAGTTATGAGGAAACACAGGCAGAGTACCAGAACTGTCTGTCCATGATGGCAAAAGAAGATTATGCGCAGGCATTAAAATCGGCAGATATTCTGCTGCAGAAGGAATCAGACAGCCTGGAATATCTGGCTTTGAAAAATACAATCTGCGAAAAAAGCGGCGACAGAAAAACACAGGAAAAAGTGCTGCAGCAGATTATTGCAGCGGATAAGGACAATTATCAGGCTTATGAAAAACTGCTGGATATTTATGTAAAAGCAGAAAATCAGGAAGAAATTGTAAAACTTGCAGAACATGCGCCAAATTCTGCAATTGCAGCCATGCTGGAAGAGTATTTAATAGAAACCCCTTATCTGGAGCTCACACCGGGGCTTTATGACGCAAGCCAGACACTGGCTATCACAAGCGAAAAGGGAAACAGCATTTATTATACACTGGACGGAACCTCTCCTCAGGAGAAAGGCATACTGTATACAGCGCCGATTTCCCTGGAACAGGACCGTTTTTATTCGGTAAGAGCCGTATGTAAAAATGAAAGCGGCGCATACGGAGACGAAGCTGCTGGAGAATATCAGATAGGCATTAACGCTGACCGCAGTTTCATGGTAACCGCAATCAGCCAGCCGCAGGTTTACCCGGACAGCGGCACTTACAGCAGCCAGCAGCGGATTACCATTGATGTGCCAATCGGATATCAGGCATATTACAGCTGGTCCGCAGGAATGGAGCTGACACCGGAGAACGGGACTCTGTATACGGGCGGAATCACAATGCCGGAAGGGAGTTCGCAGCTGTCTGTGATTGTGACAGACGGAAATGGGAACTGCAGTGAGGTAAAGCAGGTGAGCTATACTTACCAGCCTTAATGAAGAAATTTTTATAATACACCATTAGCTCTGTGCTTTGGTGTATTTTTTTAGATAAAAATAATGAATTAGAATGATTGACCTGAGATAATTTATTTGTTATCATATTATTATGAAGGAGTTTCGATATGTACACGGTAGAATTTTATGAAGATAAAAATGGAGTATCTGCAGTACGTGATTATTTGAAAAATCTTGCAGAAAAAGCAAGAACTGATAAGAATGCAAGAGTAAATAAAAATAAGATATTTTCGTATATCAGAGCATTAGAAGAGTACGGTACAAGAATTGGAAATCCGATAGTAAAGCATATCGATGGTAATTTGTGGGAATTAAGACCGCTAAGCAGCCGTATATTTTTCTTTTACTGGAAAGAGAATAAATTTGTGTTAGTACATTATTATATAAAGAAATCACAAAAAACGCCTAAAAAAGAAATGAAAAAGGCGATGAATCATATCAGAGACTGGATAGAAAGGAATGAATAATATGGAAAATTATAAAACATTTGATGAAATGTTCAATGATGATGATTATGTTTCAGCAGAGGAAAGAGAGCAGATTAACTTTCAAGTAGCCCTAATCGGGAAAATGATTGAAGCAAGAGAAAAGAAAGGACTTTCGCAGCGTGATCTTGCAAAGTTAAGCGGCGTAAAGCAGCCAGCTATTGCAAGAATGGAAAGCATGAAAGCGAATCCGCAGATTGACACGTTATTGAAAATACTCGCTCCGCTGGGGTATACGCTTACCATAACTCCAATTGACAAGAAACAGCAGATGAGTCAGTAATATGTTTGAAAAAAGGATACAGAACAGCCGGAAGACTATTTTGCATCCTTTTTGTGTTTCAGACAGTGCAGCTTTTAAGCCGGTATCTGCAGTTAATCGGCCAGTTCTATCACATCTTTGTCTAATCTTGCAATTCGTACCTGTGAGTAAACATGCAGTCCCTGTTCCTCCAGCTTACTGCGTCCTGGCTGGAAGGATTTTTCTATGAGTATTCCGATGCCTGCTATTGTGGCATGCGCTTTTCGGATAAGACGGACTGCGCCGGTAGCCGCTTCGCCGTTGGCTAAGAAATCATCAATAATCAGTACATGGTCCTGTTCGCTGATTAAGCGGCTTGCCAGCGTCAGCTCATAGCTGTTTCCTTTTGTATAAGAAGTAACGATTGTCTGGTACATGTTTTCATTTAATACTTTTGAAGGCGATTTTTTTAAAATCAGCAGCGGAACATTCAGGGCAGCAGCGGTCATAAGGGCAGGGGCAATGCCGGAGCTTTCTATGGTTGCTACTTTTGTAATTCCCCTGTTTTTAAAATGTCCGGCAAAATCTTCCCCGACGGCTTTCATTAAAACCGGATCTGCCTGATGATTGATAAAGCCGTCTACTTTTAAAATATTTTCATTTACGGCAGTACCTTCTGCTAATACTCTTTCTTCCAGTAATTTCATGTGTTTACCCTCCTCGTTTGTCCTTGGTTTTCTGCTAATCCTGTGGAAATAACTGTTCATAGAACTGTTCTGTCAGATATTCTAAAAAAGCATCTTTGTATGCCGGGAACTGTTCTTTGAGCTTTTGCATCATAAAATGGCTGCGTTTAAAATATTTCCGGGCTTCTTCATCCGAATCCTCTGTATCGGAAGATAAATCTACTGATTTTGCACTGTAGTGTTCGAAAAACCAGCTTCTGGCAGCGTCAGTCTCTTCGCGTTCTTTCTGAACCTGTGCTTTTAACGGAGAAAGCTGCCGGAAAGAACGGATTCCGATGATAAGAAAAATCAAAAACATGCCGCCCATAACAATTCCCATAATACTTTTCATATATGCCGCAAACTGCAGCGGTATGATGCCTGCAGTCACAAGAAACATAAAAAGAAATCCCCCGGCGCCTACCAGCAGAAAAGAATATGCGGTAGATTTCATATCTTCATATTTTGCGCTCATTTCGACATAAGCTTTATTGCCGTCCGAAAGCGACTGAAGATTTTCCCGCCCGTCCAGACGGTTTAAAATCCGTACCCTGTCCTCAGCGTCAGACGCATCGACCTGTGCCGGAAGTGTTTTTACCAAAGGAACGCCGCATTCGCTGCATACGGTAATGCCGTCGCGGTATTCTGCTTTGCATTTTGGACACCACATAATGTTCTCCTCTCGTTATTCATGTTTTCGCAGATGTTATGCTGTACATCCAGGTGTAAATCAAGTATGATGGAACTGTTCTTATTATACCATATTTTTTCATAAAATCTACGACAAAATGCAGACAGGAGCAAAACAGATGAAAATAACAATTTTAGCTGTAGGAAAAATAAAGGAATCTTTTTACCGTGAAGCTGTTATGGAATTTCAAAAACGCCTGAGCCGGTATGTGAAACTGGAAATTCTCGAAACCCCGGACGAAAAAACACCGGAGCAGGCTTTGGAGCGGGAAAATGACCGTATCAGAGAACGTGAGGGAGAGCGCCTGCTGAAGCTGATGCGGGAGGATGCTTATGTGATTGCGCTTGCGATAAAAGGTACGATGATGGATTCGCCTGCGTTTGCAGAAAAAATCAGGGTGCTTGGGGTGAACGGGGCAAGCCATGTTATTTTTGTAATCGGAGGGTCGCTGGGGCTGTCGGAGGCGGTGTTAAGAAGAGCTGATATGCAGCTGAGTTTTTCGAAGATGACATTTCCGCATCAGATGATGAGGGTGATTTTGATGGAACAGATTTACAGGGGGTATCGGATTATTCATCATGAACCGTATCATAAGTAGGGAATTTTTTTTGGGGGGGGGAGGAGAGTGGCTGCGCGGACGCCCCCTCCCGGATATTTCCCAGCTTTTACTTTCCCTATTTACACTTCCTGCACCTTTTAGTATAATAAACATAGAGCAGATTCACAGCAATTACCGCTTCATTCACATAAATTTATACAAATCTCGATTTAAGAGGGGAAGGAACAGCCTATGAAAACATTTGTAACAGCCGAAATAGGAATCAACCATAACGGGGATTTAGACATTGTAAAAAAACTGATTGACACAGCATCCATATCGGGATGTGACGCAGTTAAATTCCGCAAAAAGACAATCGATGCTTATTATAAAAAGGAATATCTGGAAGAGGCGTATGATTCTCCGTGGGGACATACAAGAGGGGATATGATACGTGCGCTGGAGTTTGGGAAAGAGGAATTTGATGTGATTGATGCTTACTGCAAGGAGAAAGGAATTGAATGGTACGCATCGGCATATGATGTGGAAGCGCAGAAATTCCTGCGCCAGTATGATAATAAGTATAATAAAATTGCTTCGGTCATGCTGGTTAATGATGAACTTCTTAAAACAGTGGCGGAGGAAGGACGGTATACATTTATTGCTACGGGAATGAGTACGTATGAAGAAATTGACCATGCCGTTGAAATTTTCAGAAGCTATGACTGTCCGTTTGAGCTGATGCACTGTAACAGCACGTATCCGATGGTCAGCATAGAAGCGAATTTAAAGGTCATTCATTCCCTGCAGAACCGCTATCACTGCAAAGTCGGCTACAGCGGGCATGAAATCGGGACGCTGGTAAGTACCTGTGCCGTAGCGATGGGGGCGACTTCGGTAGAACGCCATATTACCCTGGATAAGACGATGTACGGCAAAGAGCAGAGGGCATCGGTAGACCCGCTCGAGCTGTGGAAGCTGGTGAAAAATATCCGGGAAGCAGAGCAGATTATCGGGACAGGGGAGAAAGTGCTCTCAGAGGCAGAAATGGAAGTAAGGAAACACTGCAGGGGCTGAAGTATACAGAAAGGAAACACAAAATGCCAAGACGCGACAAGATTAACTACTACCTGGATTTAGCCGATGTCGTATCGAAACGCTGCACCTGTCTTCGCAGACATTATGGTGCAGTGATTGTAAAAAATGATGAAGTCATAGCTACCGGTTACGCGGGTGCTCCGAGGGGGCGCAAAAACTGTACGGATTTGGGCAGCTGTGTGCGCCAGAAAATGAATATTCCAAGAGGCGAGCGTTATGAACTCTGCCGCAGCGTTCATGCGGAGGCAAATGCGATTATCAGCGCGGAGCGGGAAAAAATGATAGGGGCTGATATGTATTTATCAGGACGGGAGGCGGATACCGGAAACTATATTAAAAATTCCAGCAGCTGTTCGATGTGCAAACGGCTGATTATCAATGCAGGCATCAGTTATGTCTTTATCCGTGATACCGACGAGCAATACCGCAAAATAGATGTCCGCGACTGGATTGAGCATGACGAATCCTTAGACGGAATTTTTGGATACTGACACTGCATCACAGTATTCGGATTTCAGACAGCAGGAAATATAAAAATCACACATACCCTGTTTCATACCGCATAGAATAGTATCAATACCATAAATGCTGTTTCAGTTTTTTCGAAACACTGACGGAGCCTGCTATGTTTGGGAAGAAACGGTCTATTCTGCCTGGGGAAATCAAAGAAAGTGTGGTCAGGGCGTTTGAACTGCCGCCGGACTTAGTTTATGGAAGCGTGCTTGTATCTGTCACCGGGCAAAATGAGCTGCTGATTGAAAACTACCGCGGAATTTTGGAATATAAAGACGAGCATATCCGGATACAGGCAAAAGACTGCCGGATACTGGTTGTAGGGAAACAGCTGACAATTGAATATTACACCAATGAAGAAATGAAAATCAGGGGATTTATCGAACAGATTTTATATGAAAACTGAGGTGTTTTATGCTGTTGCGTCTGATTAAATATTTCCGCGGTTATGTAGAAGCCCAGCTGTGGGGCTATGCGCCGGAACGGTTTTTGAATTTATGCAGCAACCATGACATTCTAATCTGGGATTTGTGCCAGAAAGGGGATGTGTATACATTTAAAATATCAGTCGAGGGATTCCGCTGCCTGAAACCGCTTTTAAAAAAATCCGGCACGCATATTAAAATCAGCAATAAGAATGGAATTCCCTTTTTTTTCTTCCGCTACCGGAAACGGAAAATGCTGTTTTTAAGTATTTTTGTATGTATGATGATTTTGTATGTGCTGTCCCGGTTTATCTGGAAAATTAACATTAACGGCAATGACAGCGTCACTGATGACAGCATGCTGCAGTTTTTAGAAGAAAAGAACAGTTCTTACGGTACGCCGGTTTCCCATATTGACTGCACCCGGTTAGAAGAAGAAATACGAAGCTGCTTTAAAAGCATTATCTGGACATCTGTCAAGCGGGAGGGCACCACGCTGACTGTGGATATACAGGAAAATCTGTCTGTGCCGGCCGAGCAGTCGGATTCGGCGCTGCCGAAAGAATTTCAAAATCAGGAGCAGAAAGGGTTTGATTTATCTGCCCGGCACGACGGCACGATTGAAAGCATTTATGTCCGTAAAGGAACGCCTCTGGTGCAGCAGGGAGATTCGGTGAAAAAAGGAGATGTGCTTGTGTCAGGGGCGCTTCCGATTTATGACGACAGCGGGACTCTTACGGATTACCAGTATTGTACGGCAGATGCGGATATTCAGTTAAAGACGGAGCTTAATTATAAAGACAGTTTTCCTTCCAGGCATGAACAGCGTATTTACAGCGGAAACACGTTAAAGCGCTATGGCATCAGCATCGGGGAGAAGTATCTGCAGATTCCATGGAAAAAAGCCGGATTTGAATATTATACGGTCATGGATACAAGAAAACAGCTGCGCCTTTGCGATTCGTTTTATCTTCCGGTTTATTTTGTCACACGCAGATATGAGGAGTATGAGACAAAAGAAGCGGTATACACAAAAAAAGAAGCGGAAGCACAGGCCAGCGTAAATTTAACAGAATTTTTGGAAAAATTAAAACAAAAAGGTGTTCTCATTTTGGAAAAACATGTTATGATAAGAGCGGATAAAAATAAATATACCGTATCCGGAAATATCACGGTGATAGAAAACAGCTTCCGGTATACCGTGAATGAAGAACAGGTGACGGATACGGGAGATGAAGGGAATGTAGGAAATGAGTCTGAGTGAGATATCCATGGAACTGCCTTCCAGTCATATGACAAATGTATTTGGGCAGTTTGATGCATATGTTAAAAAAATTGAGCGCAGTCTGAATGTAACGGTAATCTGCAGAGAGGAGCAGGTGAAAATTTTAGGCAGCGAAGAGCGCGTTTTGGATGCAAAACAGGTACTTACGCAGCTTTTGGAATTATCAGAGCGCGGGAATACGGTGATGGAACAAAACGTGGACTATGCCATTGCGCTTGTCATGGAGCATGCCTCTGCCACGCTGGCAGAAATTGAGGAAGAGTGTATCGGGTATACGGCATCCGGCAAGCCGATTAAGCCGAAAACATTAGGGCAGAAAAAATACACAGATTTGATTCAGGATAAGATGGTGGTATTTGGCACAGGCCCTGCCGGAACCGGAAAAACATATCTTGCGATGGCTATGGCAGTCGCATCCTTTAAAAAAGAAGAAACCGGACGTATTATTCTGACGCGTCCGGCGATTGAGGCCGGAGAAAAGCTGGGATTTCTTCCGGGAGACCTGCAAAGCAAGGTAGACCCGTATCTTCGGCCGTTATATGACGCTCTGCATCAGATTATGGGAGCAGACAGCTTTTTAAAAAACATGGAAAAAGGTCTGATAGAAGTAGCGCCGTTAGCGTATATGCGCGGCCGCACGCTGGATAATTCGTTTATTATACTGGATGAAGCGCAGAACACGACGCCTGCTCAGATGAAGATGTTTTTAACACGCATCGGATTCGGCTCTAAAGTGGTGGTGACCGGGGATGCTACGCAGAAAGACTTGCCGGCGGATGTAAAATCCGGGCTGGATGTAGCGCTGGATGTGTTAAAAAAAGTAGAAGATATCGGTATCTGCCAGCTCTCAAGCAAAGACGTGGTGCGGCATCCGCTCGTACAAAAAATTGTGAACGCATATGAGGATTATGAAAAAAAGCATATGAAACAGGCAAAATATGCAAAACATGCAAATGAAATGAAACGTAAAAAACAGGTGGCAAAATGGCAGGCATAACAGAAGAACGTTTTATCGCAAGGCGGATGAAAAAGCTGGTTTATCTGGGAGCTGTTACGCTGGTTTTCGGCATACTTTCCGGCGTACTGCATAAAATGCCGCTAGGGGATATGCTGGCTCTGGTATTTGCGGACATGCTCTTTGCGGTGCTGTTTATCTTTTATCTGGAAAGCAGCCGGATTCATAAGAGCCTGCGGCCGGATACGGCAGAAGATTATCAGCGCATCTGCATTTATTATACAGCGGGGCTGGCGGTTACACTGGGCGCATCGTTTTGCCCGGAATATACGGCTCCGGTGTTTATTGTCGCTTTTTTACTCGCAGCGGGCCTGAACCGGGAACAGGCTCTGGTTATCGCTGTGTTTTTCAATGTCCAGAATGCTCTGACTCAGACGCTTTCAGCCCGTGCCGCGGCCTGCTATCTGATGCTGATGCTTTCCGGCATTGTACTGACGATTATGTATGAGCAAAAACCGCTGCGGAGGTACGCGCAGATGACGGCAGCCGCTCTTTGTATTGCGCTTCCGGTGTTATTTTATTATATTGCGAAGGGGGTTCCGACGGTTATGCTGCTTGCTTTTTCCGTGTTCAGCGCGGTACTTAGCGTGGCAGGAATGCAGTTTTTATATGAATCGCTGCATTACCGTCAGGAACATTTCGGGGAAATCAGCCTGGCAACCATTGTGGACCCAAACTTTCATCTGGTGCGGGAAATAAAAAAATATTCGCTGAGTGATTATAATCATGCAATGCGGGTATCCAGAATCGCGGCCCACTGTGCGGCAAAAATTAAGGCGGATGCAAAGCTTGCTGCTGTCAGCGGATTTTATTATCATCTTGGGAAATTCGGCGGGGAGCCGTTTGTGGAAAGCGGTGTGAAAATCGCACAGGACAATTGTTTTCCCAGTGATGTCATTGTCATTTTAAGTGAATTTAACGGTCAGATAAATCCAATTTCTTCGATAGAGTCCGCCATTGTACATATCACGGATACACTGGTGACGAAATTTGAAGTATTAGACCATACCACACTGTCAAGCTCCTGGAACCGCGATATGGTAATTTACCAGACACTGAACGACGAATCATCTTCCGGCATTTATGACAGCAGCGGACTTACGATGAACCAGTTTTTAAAAATCCGTGAATATTTGTCGAAGGAGGAAGAACTGCTATGACACTCAGCTTAGAATGTGATTTGGAAATCGGAAATCTGCTGCCCTTTGATTATGAAAAAACCGCTGAGGATGTGATTCTGTTTACACTGGAGCATGAAAAATTTCCTTTTGAGGCAGAAATCAGTCTGCTTTTGACAGACGACGAGGGAATCCGGCAGTTTAACCGGGATTACAGACAGACAGACCGGGCAACGGATGTACTTTCATTTCCTATGATTCATTACGAAACGGCCGGGGAATTTGCAAATCTTGAACAGGATGCAGACAATTTTAATCCGGATACCGGAGAAGCAGTGCTCGGGGATATCATCATCAGTGTTCCGGCGGTGGTGCGTCAGGCAGAAAGCTACGGGCATCAGAGACTCCGGGAATATGCGTTTTTAATTGTACACAGTATGCTGCACCTGCTTGGGTACGATCATATGACGAAAGAGGATGCCGCCGTTATGGAGCCGAAACAGGCCAAAATACTGGAAGAAATGCATATTTTAAGATAAAGCAGCAGGAAACGCAGAGGAAGGAATCATGAAAATAACAAAACCGAAAACAAACGTTACAAATGTACACAGAAATATGAAATTAGAAGAAAAAACGGCGCTTCGTTATCCCGAATACACAGGATATACGGGATACAGAAGCTGCCTGCAAAAAATAAGCAGTATGCAGTCAGCAAAAAGGATGCTTCTGACAGGGTTAGCGGCTGTCATAGGAACCGGGCTGCTCTGTTCGGGCTGCGGCAAAAAAGAAGACACGCCGCCAGCCCCGCAGCCTTCGGTTGTGGAGGATACGGCGCCGGACGAAGAAACGCTGCCGGATGAAGAGACGATGCTGGATGAAGAGACGCTGACAGATGAAGAAACGGCGGCTGATACGCATGAAGGGCAGGCCAGAAGTTTTCTGACCGGGGAATGGATAGACGAAGAACTGGCCAGACAGCGCCCGGTTTCCTGCATGATTGGAAATACGCAGTCCGCGCTGCCGCAGTTTGGCATCGGCCAGGCACAGGTGATTTATGAAGCGCCGGTAGAAGGCGGCCTGACAAGGCTTATGGGAATTTTCGGCGATTATAAAAATATTGAGAAGCTCGGCTCTGTAAGAAGCAGCCGTTTATATTATGCCTATTATTCGATGGGATTTGATGCGATTTACCTGCACTACGGCCAGGCTTCGTATGCCCAGGGATTTTTGGAAAGCGGACAGATTGATGATTTAAACGGACTCGAATATGCCGTAGACAAGGCGGTCATTTACCGCGACACTTCCAAAAAAGCGCCGCACAATGCCTATGCGACCGGAAAAGGGTTAGCCGCCGGCATTGAGCTGAAGAAGTATGAAAAGGAGTATGAAAAAGATTACGAAGGATGCTATCAGTTTGCAGAAGATGACAAACCGGTTACATTAAGCGGCAGCACCTGTCAGGACGCAGGAATTGTGCAGCCGGGATATCAGACAAATCAGCCGCATTTTGAATATAATCCGGAAGATGGTTTATACTATCGTTATCAGTATGGCAGCCGGCATATCGATGGAAATGATAATTCCCAGCTGTCAGTAAAAAATATTTTAATGCTAAACGCAGGCGTCCGGACACTGGATAACAATGGATATCTGGAAATTGCCGCATCAGGAGAAGGCTCCGGGTGGTATGTGACAAATGGGAAAGCGGAAGAAATCACATGGAAATGTGCCGACAATTTCTCACCAGCCCATTATTATGACAGCGATGGAAATGAGATTACGCTGAATCAGGGGAAGACCTGGGTTTGCATTATTGATAATTCGCATCCTGACAGAGTGCATTTTTATGCAGATGCTGCCTCGATGCAGTAGGATAGTGACGGCATATGGCTAACAGGAACAAAAATCACGATTTTCTTTTACAGGGGACAACACTGGCTTTTGCAGCGATTTTAAGCAGAATCATCGGGCTGATTTACCGGATTCCGCTGACAAAGATTATTGGGGATCTGGGCAATAATTATTATGGATGTGCGTTTGATATTTATAATATTATGCTTTTAATATCCTCATACAGTCTGCCAATGGCAGTATCCAGGCTGGTATCAGGCTACCGGACAAAGGGTGAATTAAGAAATGCATATAAGGTTGTAAAATGCGCGTTTATCTTTGCACTGACTGCCGGCCTGGCAGCGTGTGCCGCTGTCTTTTTTGGCGCGCGCTATATTACAGGCACGCTTTTTGAAACGCCGTTAAGCCTGTATGCGCTGCAGGTACTTGCGCCGACGCTTGTGATTACGGCTTTTTTAGGCGTGCTGCGCGGGTTCTTTCAGGGCACAGAAAATATGTACCCGAGTGCGGTTTCCCAGGTACTGGAACAGTTAGTCAATGCATTTGTAAGCGTGGGAGCGGCATATTTTTTATCCTCGCGCGGAACACAGATTGGAAAAGTGCTCGCGGATGAAGAGGGTTATCACGCGGCATACGGGGCTGCAGGAGCTTCGCTTGGAACAGCTGCGGGAGCCGCTGTCTCTCTGCTGTTTTTGTATATACTTTACAAAGCATTTCTGCGCGGATGGAAAAAACGGATGCGCAGAGAGCACGCCAGGCGGCTTTCCTATAAAAAACTGTTCCGTATCATGATGCTCACGGTGCTTCCGTTTCTGGCAGCTTCCGCTCTGTTTAATATTAATATTGTAATCGAACAGGGAATTTTCAAACACATGATGAAAAATAAGGCTGACCCGGAGCAGATTGCATTATGGTGGGGCGTTTTTTCCGGCAAATTCAAAACACTGGTGAATCTGCCGGTCGCAATTGCAGCGGCAATTGGCATGGCCTGTATTCCGGGCATTACCGCATCGTTTGTAAAAAAGCAGAAAGGCGATGTTACGCAGAAAACAGAACTGGCTATACGCTACTGTATGCTGATTGCTTTTCCGTTTTCTTTTGTGCTGATTCTGATGTCAGATTCACTGATGGAATTTCTGTTTCAGGATACAGACCCGCTTGCTTCCAATCTGCTTTTGGCAGGCGGCATTACGGTTGTTTTTTATTCGCTCGCAACGGTTACGGCAAGTGTCCTGCAGGGCATTGGCAGGCTGCGGGCTCCTGTGATTAACAGCGGGATTTCGCTTCTTTTGCATGTGTTTACTCTGATTATGCTTTTGCAGTTTACAAATATCAATATTTACGCGGTGGCTGCCGCTATGGCTGTGTTTGGAATCAGCGTGACTGTCCTGAATCAGTATGCCCTTTATAAAAGCGGGTGCTGGAAACCGGAAATTATGAAGACGTTTGTGCTGCCGGGAGTCTGTGCGTCGATTATGGCTTCTATGTGCTGGATTATTGAGCTGGCGCTGAGCCAGGCGGTGGAGATGAAGTATGTAACTGTGCCGGTTTCGCTTGTGTGCGGGGTTATGATTTATTTTATGCTGCTGATTGTGCTGCGGGCTCTGACGCCGGAAGAGATGAAGCAGTTTCCGGGAGGAAGGGTTATGATGAAGCTGATGCCGAAGTCTGTGAAGGAAGAGGCTGGGATGCGGGGACGGGCGCGGACTTAAAAGGATTGCGAAAAATGGCTGGATGATTTTGGGGGAGTGTTTGTGACAAGACGCATATGGGGAGTTTGTGGCTCCGCGGACGCCGGGAGAGGGGATTTGCACGGTCTTCCTGCGGCTGCTCCA
>CANDJC010000081.1 GCA_947384955.1 uncultured Eubacterium sp.
GCCGCCGCAGGAAGACCGTGCAAATCCCCTCTCCCGGCGTCCGCGGAGCCATAATTTTCCCCCTTTCAAACTAAACACAGCTGGCACGCCTTTTTCGTACCAGCTGTTCCTTTTGTATTTATAATGATATAAAATGCTTTATACTAAGACTTCTTCACAGCCTCCAGCACCCCGTCATTTAACCGGATTAAAATCGTATCCCCTCCCGATACCATATCCGCAAGGATTACTTTCGCCGCCAGTGTCTCCACCGTCTTTTGCAGATACCGCTTTAACGGCCTTGCCCCATATACCGGGTCATATCCGTTTTCCACAATAAACTGCTCCGCCTGCGGCGTCAGCTCTACTGACAGACTGCGTTCCAAAAGCCGCTGATTCAAATCCGCCATCAAAAGCCGGATAATATTTCCGATATCCCCTTTGGTCAGCGGCTTGAACATGATAATCTCATCCAGACGGTTTAAAAACTCCGGGCGGAAGCTGGCGCGCAGCTCGTTTCTGATAGCTTCTTCGCATTCCGGCTCGATATCGCCTTTTTCGTTAATTCCTTCTAACAGATAAGAGGAACCGATATTGGAAGTCATAATCAGGATTGTATTTTTAAAATCTACGGTTCTGCCCTGGGAATCCGTAATGCGCCCGTCGTCGAGCACCTGCAGCAGCACATTGAATACATCCGGGTGTGCTTTTTCGATTTCGTCAAATAATACAACCGAATACGGCTTCCTGCGCACGGCTTCTGTCAGCTGCCCGCCTTCTTCATAGCCTACATATCCAGGAGGCGCTCCAATCAGGCGTGACACGGAATATTTCTCCATATATTCACTCATATCCAGCCGCACCATATTATCCGCATCATCAAATAAGCTTTCTGCAAGCGCTTTTGCAAGCTCCGTCTTTCCGACTCCGGTAGGCCCTAAGAACAGGAAGGAACCGATTGGCTTCGACGGGTCTTTGATACCGGCTTTGGAACGGATAATGGCTTCTGTTACTTTTGTCACGCCTTCGTCCTGGCCAATGACCCGCTTGTGCAGTTCCGCGTCTAAGTGCAGCGTCTTGCTGCGTTCTCCTTCTGTCAGCTTTGCAATCGGAATGCCTGTCCAGCGTGAAATAATTCTTGCAATCTCTTCATCGCTCACATTTTCATGCATCAGCGACAAATCTTCCTTTTTCAGCTTCTCTTCTTCGGTTTCCAGCTGTTTTTGAATCTGCGGCAGCTTTCCATACTGTAATTCTGCGGCTTTGTTCAAATCATACTGCTGTTTCGCCTTCGCGATTTCCTTCTTCACATTTTCCAGCTCTTCCCGAAGACTATGCGTTTTCTCAATCAGGGCTTTCTCGTTATCCCACTGCGCTTTTTTCGTCTGAAAGGCGCTGTTTAACTCTGCCAGCTCTTTCTGCAGATGCTCCAGGCGGTCGCGGCTTAGCTGGTCGGATTCTTTTTTCAGGGCTGTCTCTTCGATTTGCAGCTGCATCACGCGCCGGTTTAATTCATCTAACTCCGTCGGCATGGAATCCAGCTCTGTTTTAATCAGCGCACAGGCTTCGTCTACCAGGTCAATCGCCTTATCCGGCAGGAAACGGTCTGAAATATAACGGTTTGACAGCACGGCGGCCGATACAAGCGCACTGTCTGTAATCTTTACGCCGTGAAATACTTCATAACGCTCTTTTAATCCTCTTAAAATCGAAATCGTCTCTTCTACCGATGGCTCATCTACCATAACCGGCTGGAAACGCCGTTCGAGCGCGGCATCTTTTTCAATATACTCCCGGTATTCATCCAACGTCGTTGCGCCGATACAGTGCAGCTCGCCTCTTGCAAGCATCGGCTTTAGCATATTTCCGGCGTCTAGCGCCCCGTCTGTCTTGCCTGCCCCTACAATCGTATGCAGCTCGTCAATAAACAGAATAATCCGTCCTTCGCTCTTTCGCACTTCGTCTAAGACAGCCTTCAGACGCTCTTCGAATTCTCCCCTGTACTTTGCCCCGGCAACAAGCGCGCCCATATCAAGAGCAAACAGTTTTTTATCTTTTAGCCCTTCCGGAACATCGCCCCGCACAATCCTCTGTGCAAGACCTTCGACAACCGCTGTCTTGCCGACGCCCGGCTCGCCGATTAACACCGGATTATTTTTTGTCTTGCGCGAAAGAATTCTTACGACATTGCGTATCTCACTGTCACGGCCGATAACCGGGTCGGATTTCTGCGCGCTGGCACGCTCGACCATATCATAGCCGTATTTTTCCAGCGTATCGTACGTAGCTTCCGGGTTATCCGAGGTCACACGCTGATTCCCCCGGACAGTGGAAAGCGCCTGCAAAAAACGCTCTTTTGTAATGCCGTATTCCCGGAAAATTTCCTTCATGGCCTGGTTCGGGTATTTTAAAAGGCTTAAAAACAGATGCTCTACCGATACATATTCATCGCCCATCTGCTTCGCTTCGTCTTCTGCGTTAATCAGCGCCTGGTTTAGATTTTTTCCGATATAAACCTGCCCGCCGGATACTTTGACGCGTGCTTTCAGATGCCGGACAGCATTGTCCATAAAGTGCTCTTTATTTATTTCCATCTTTTCAATCAGCTTCAGAATCAGGCCGTCTTCCTGGCGAAGCAGCGCCACAAGAAGATGCTCCTGCTCGATTTCCTGATTGCCGTATTCATATGCAAGCTTTTCACAGTCGTTGACTGCTTCGATTGATTTTTGTGTAAATTTCTGAATGTTCATAACGAATGCCTCCTTTGGTAAGGGAAACTTTGTTTGTTTATCTGTCTGAATGCAATATAGCACCAATTGTTAGCACTGTCAAGAGGTGAGTGCTAAAATTTTCTGACAAATTTTGCAAAGGCTTGATTTTGGCGGGACTGAGGAGGATAATTTTTTTAGAAAAGAGCAATTTTAAGTGTCTGACATACTTTTGACTAACTTTTTTGAATTTAACAAAGCTGCTGCCTGATGACTCAGGAAGTTTTTATGAAAAGTGCTTGATTTTTGCATCTGCATCAGTTATCGTTTAATTACAGTTAAGGACGGGCAGGGCTTTAACGGAAAGGAGAATAAAATATGGAGGTAAATCAGGTTATGACCGTTGAAGAAAAAAGAGATATGCTGTTAGAAGTTTTAGCAGATTTATACACAATTAAGGCAGCTAACAAAGAAGAAAATGCAGTATTAGACCACAAAATCAAAGTGACAGAAAAACGTCTTGAAGTCTTAGGCGTTACAAACTTAGCAGACATCAGACCATAGCGGACAGAAGAAAGACCGGGCCTGCCACTGCCCAGTCTCTTCCATTTCTTTATTATTCTTATCTTTAACTGCCAAGCGCCCTGTCCGCATACCAGACCGCGTCTTTCTTTTTCGCCAGCAGCGCACCGTCCGTCACCGGATATCCCATCAGCATTATGATAAGCGGAGGCAGCACAAAAGCAGCCGTTCTTCCCGCATATCCCATTGTATGTACCTGTATGCATAAGCTGCCGATACAGCACAGATTCCATTTTCAAAAGAAAAGAGCAGTGGCAGGTTCCGCTCTCTATCCTACTGCTGTCTGCTGATTTCTAAATCCTCTGTAGAGATTCCCAGCATTTGTAATTCTGCCCTTGCTATCTTCTCCTGATATTCAGCTTCTTCCTGTCCATACTTTTTAATGCGCTGGATATTTACAAATTTCTCGATAGCAGCCCGCTTCATTTCCTGTTCATTCATTTCTTCCAAAGCCTCCATCTTCCTATTCCCCTTTCAGTTTATCAGATTTTCCCGCTTTATGCTATTCATCTTTTTTCTGCTCCTGCGCTTCTTCCCTGAATCCAGCTGAATGTCTGCGAATTTCCTCGTTCATTTTCCTAACCTCATCCATTGTCTGGCACTTGTCTGTTGCTGTTGTAATCAGCCATGCTATGAACTGCATTTGCTTATCTGTCATAACCTCTCCTTATCCTTTCCTTCGTTTTTAAACTTACCTGTCTCATCTGTTAATATCATTATATAGTATGTTTTCTATATATTCAAGCATTCGCTTTTTCAGCTTCAATATTCAGACATGGGGGTACATCATGGCTCCCCAAAATCCACATCAGCAGCCCGGCACAGAAAGCAGCGCTTATAAATTTTAAACAAAATACGATTATCAAATTCGTTGAAAATCCCAATATTTTTCATGAAAACTATACGCTATAATTTATACGGACGAGCCTAAATTTTCCAGCACCTAAACAGAAAATTTTATCGCTCGAAAGTATGGAATACAAAACAGCTTAAGGAGGTAATCTTATTTATGAAGCGGCTGACACGCACCCTGCTGGCTGTTACACTTGCCGGCACAATTTCATTTAACCCTGCAGCTTTTACATCAGACCAGTCCCATACAGTGACTGTTTCTGCCCATTCAGGAAGAACTGACAGCAGCGGCGGCCATCGTGACAATCGAAACGCAAGCGGACTTGGAAGCTATCATTACCATTGTGGCGGCTATCCGGCACATTTACATGAAAATGGTGTATGCCCTTATACATCCGCAGCAGACAATCCGGACAGCACCGGCTCCGTTTCCAAAAATACCGGCAGTTTATCCGATTCCAATACCGCAGACAGAAAAACTGTCAGAAAAGTACAAAAGAAATTGAATGAACTTGGCTACAGCTGCGGAACGCCGGACGGAATTATGGGTTCTAAAACGAAACGTGCTTTGAAAAATTTTCAGAAAGATAACGGACTGAAGGCGGATGGAATTATTGGAAAAAAGACGCTTAAAGCTTTGGAGCTGAACTAAAAAAACATTGTGGCTTCTCGGACGCCGGGTGACGGGACGATGCACTGGCTTCCTGGGACGGCTCCGGAATGTTAAGAATCCCTAAGCATTCTGCATTTACGCTGTGGCCCCGGACGGGACGCGGCACCCAGTCCGCCCTGGCCTGCAGCCAGCAGCTACGGGTGCCGCTTCGGCTTCGCCGCCTGGTTTTTTAGCAGAATGCTAAGGGATTCTAAACATTCCTCCGATGTGCCAGGAAGCCAGTGCATCGTCCCGTCACCCGGCTGGCTTTCACAGGCTTTACATGAAAAACCGCAGCACACTGCTGAATTTTTATATGCCAGTTCCGATGTCATATTTTGACAGCCTTATCGAATACGCGGGAATTTGATGAATTTATCACTTTTTCTTTTCCGGCGGAAAAAATACAAGCAGATCTTCTATCCTGCATTCCAATACCGTACATAATTTGCACAGGACAAATACATCCAGCCGCGTAATATCATTTCTACAGTAATTATCAATCTGTTTCCAGCTCATTTCAGCTTTGTGTGAAAGTTTATTTCTGCTCATTCCTCTTTTTTGCAGCAGTTCCTTCAGACGGATTTCCAAACGTCCATAATCTTCATCCACATTCCCACCCCTGGCCTTATTATAAAATTCTAGATTTTTTTACTAATTAGTGCTTGCATTTTTATTTTAACCTTGTTATAGTATTTTAGTAATCTGTATTAAGTAATAGAATACTAGTATAAGAAACATTTGTTCTATAAGGAAGAAAATGGATTTTAACTATTTTAAAGATAAAATATTTGAACTGATTAACGAAACGGACAGTATTGACATAGCTGACATTCATACTGATGACAGAAATAATACATTTACCGTATCACTTCATGATGGAAGCACCTTTGAACTGGAATGCCGGCAAGCCGGATACCGGCATCATATCTGAACAATAAAGAGGCGCACCTGAAAACACATCATATTCTCTGGTGAACTTCTTTATTATGCAATAATCTCAATCCAGTTTAGTGCACACACCTCCCTGGTAAAAACCTTCGACAGCTTTTGTTCAGTAAACAGTAATTCTGCCTTTTTCGCATCTCTTGTCAGCTGTCTGTTTAAAAAATTCGATGCACGCTATAGTTCAAACAGGGAGAGAGGTATGTGCCAGCCTCTCAGACGCCGGGTAACGGGAAGATGCACTGGCTTTCACAGGCTTTACATGAAAAACTGCAGCACTCTGCTGAATTTTTATTTTCATATATTTTGCAATACAATAAAGAAAAAGAAGGTGATGATTAAATGTCTTTCCAAATTAAACCAGACCGAAAAGAAACTGAAAACAAAACTGTCAGATTTCCAGTTCCCTTAATTGAGCAGATAGAAAACGCCATCAAACATTATGATGTAACCTTTTCAGGCTTTGTCATTCAGGCATGTGAATATGCCCTTGCGAATATGGATACAGACAATGTTTCCCAGAAATCCTCCAGCAAACCATCCTCTGCCAAATAAGTTATCTTAAGTCAGAAACTGCCCAGACAGAAAATAAAAAATATGATAACCGCAGGATAGAACGAAAATCCTTTCAAATCAGGAATCCTTTAAAAAACATATGTGTCAGCCTCTCCGATGCCGGGTAACGAGAAAATACACTGGCTGGCTTTCACAGGCTTCACACGAAAAATCGCAGCACTCTGCTGAATTTTTATCTGCCAGAAAAGCTGCAGGCTTCCTCTAAAAAACCGTCTGTACGATATCCAGAATATCACATATATCGCGTATGTACCACTCTCCAAAAAACAGCCGGGAGAGGGGATTTGCCCGGTCTTCCTGCGGCATTGGAAGAATGTTTAGAATCCCTTAGCTTTCTGCTAAAAAACCAGGCGGCGAAGCCGAAGCGGCACCGGTAGCTGCTGGCAAGAAGCCAGGGCGAATAGGTGCCGCGTCCCGTCCGGGGCCACAGCGTAGATGCAGAATGCTTAGGGATTCTTAACATTCTGGAACCGCCGCAGAAAGACCGGGCAAATCCCCTCTCCCGGCGTCCGCGGAGCCACAATGTACAAACATTATAATGTAACCTTCTCAGGCTTTGCCATTCAGGCATGTAAATATGCCCTTACAAATATGGACACAGACAATGTTTCCCAGAAATCCTCCAGCATACCATCTTCTGCCAAATAAGTTATCTTAAATCAGAAACTGCCCAGACAAAAAATAAAAAATATGATAACCGCAGGATAGAACGAAAATCCGTTTAAATCACGAATCTTAAAAAAAACATATCAGACATATATACAGACCAGACCGTCAGCACATCACAGATTACAAAAATAACCGCCCATGCTCTAAAAAGCCAGCGGTTATTTTTGTTAAGCAAAGCATTCCTCTTACGACGGCATCTCCCATCCTTCATGATCGGTATGCAGCAGCTCATGTGCCCTGTGAGAAAGCGGCTTTTCCAGATACTGGTCATAAAGTGCTATCACCGAAGGATTCTCATGCGAGAAACGCAGCGGATTGTTCTTATCCAGCTCATACAGCTTCGCTCCGCGCTCCCCTGCCAGCTCCCGTCCCTCAGTAATCGGCTGTCCGCCGCCGCCTGCGCATCCGCCCGGGCAGGCCATGACTTCTACAAAATCATATTCCGCCTCTTTTGCCACAATGCGCTCCATCAGCTTTCTGGTATTGCCAAGCCCGTGCACGACAGCCGCCCGCAGTGTGACGCCTGCGATTTCAAGCTCTGCTTCTCTCACGCCGTCCAGCCCGCGTACCATGCGGAACATATCCGGTTTCGGATTTTCTTTGTTCATGGCATAATAAGCCGTCCGAAGTGCCGCTTCCATCACGCCGCCGGTAGCGCCGAAGATAACAGCCGCTCCCGAACCGGTGCCGAGCGGAGAGTCGAATTCTTCTTCGTCCAGATTTGCCGGAGTAATCAGCTCGCTGCGCAGCATCCGGTCAAATTCCCTGGTCGTCAGCACAGCATCTACGTCGCGGCCGGCGCCTGCATCATTGATATTTGGCAGCTCGCACTCTGCTTTTTTCGCCGTACAAGGCATAATCGAAACACAGAATATTTTCTCCGGGTCTTCGTTTAATACCTTTTCAGCAAAATAACTCTTTGCGACTGCACCAAACATCTGCTGCGGAGATTTGGCGGTGGACAGCTGCTTTGTCATATCCGGGTACTGAGATTTCAAGAACCGCACCCATCCGGGACAGCAGGAAGTAAACATCGGCCACTGGTATTCATCCCGGTGTGCCATGCGCTCTAAAAATTCATTCGCTTCTTCCATAATGGTCAAATCCGCGCTGAAATTTGTGTCAAATACATAATCCATTCCAAGCGCACGGGCTGCTGCTGCCATCCTCTTTTCTGTCGCCATTTCCCCCGGAAGTCCTAGTCCTTCGCCCCAGGCTGCCCGCACAGCCGGAGCAATCTGCACTACGACAATTTTCTCCGGGTCATTCACCGCATCCATCACTTTGCGCACATCGTCACGCTCGCGGAGTGCGCCTGTCGGACAGTGTGTAATGCACTGGCCGCATAAAGAACAGTCCGCATCTGCAATCTTGCGCATTCTGGATACGCCTACGCTGGTACGCTTTCCGGTATTGACAATGTCCCAGATATTCAGCGACTGTACTTTATCGCATATCTGCACGCAGCGCATGCACTTGATGCATTTTCCGGCATTGCGGATAAGCGGAAAGCTTAAATCCCACTCGCTTTTTTCATAATCCTGCATAAACGGCACATCATTGATATTCATGTCTGCACAGATTTTCTGCAGGGAGCAGCTTCCGTTTCTCTGGCAGGCTGCACACCGGAAATCATGCTGGGAAAGAATAATCTGCAGATTCATCCTGCGGGCGTAATGTGCCTTGAGGCTGCTTGTGTATACGACCATGCCTTCTTCCACTTTCGTGTTGCAAGATGCCGCAAGCGTTTCCTTGCCTTCGATTTCTACGCAGCAGATACGGCATGCGCCGATTTCGTTTAAATCTTTCAGAAAACAGAGCGTCGGTATCTCAACTCCGGCAGTTTTCGCTGCTTTTAATATGGTTGTGCCTTCCGGCACCTGAACCTGTTTATTGTCGATTGTCAAATTTACCATCTGTCCTGCCTGCCTCCTCTCAGTACGCCGCATCCGTGACGGTCGCATCTTAAGCAGCGGCTTGCTTCCTGAAGTGCTTCCTCGTCACTCATCGTATATTCAATGCCTTCGAAATTATCTTTACGCGCCCAGGATTCCTTTTCACCCAGATTCACGCGGCCGCATGGATTTTTATCATTTAAAAGCGGCTCCGGTATTTCCACATCCACAGAAACCGCATGGTGGAATCCCAGGAATTCATCAATATTCGCCGCTGCCGCTTTGCCGGCCGCAATGGCCTTAATCACAGTCGCAGGCCCGGTCACACAGTCGCCGCCCGCATACATGCCTACCCGGTTTAACGCACCGGACGCATCCGCCTGCAGCTGGCCCCGCTTCGTAGCAATTCCCGCTTTCTCAAACGGTGCGGAGATAATGTCCTGCCCGACAGCCATTAAAATCACATCGCATTCAAGCCGCTCCTGTTCCTTATCAGCTCTGCGCGGCGACGGCCTGCCTCCCCTTACCGGGCCGATAATCTGCGGCTGTACCCAGAGTGCCTTTGCATTTCCCTCTTCATCGGCTTCGATACGCAGCGGTGCTTTTAATGTCAGCAGCTCAATGCCTTCCGCAATGGCTCCTTCCACTTCCGCCGGAAGCGCTGTCATATCCTCTTTGCGCCTTCTGTATACAATGCTGACCGTCTTCGCTTTCGAACGGATTGCCGTCCTCGCGCAGTCCATGGCCACATTGCCGCCGCCTACGACAATCACGCGCTTTCCGGTAAAGTCCGGATATTTGTCATCCCCGATTTCACGCAGCATTTCCACCGCTGAGATGACATTTCTGCTGTCCTCGCCTTCCAGATTCAGTCTTTTTTCCGCATGGGCGCCGATGGCAATAAATACCGCATCATATGTATCGTTAATCTCACTCAGTTCTTCCGTACCGACCGGCGTATTCAGCCTTACCTCCACGCCTGTCGAAAGAATCGCGTCAATATCTTCTTTCAGCCTCTCCCTCGGGAAACGGTAATTCGGAATACCGTAGCGCAGCATCCCGCCCAGCTGAGCCTTTTCCTCAAAGACAGTTGCCTGATGCCCCATCAGCTGCAGGAAATAAGCCGCGGTAAGTCCCGCCGGGCCGCCGCCGATAATGGCTGCTTTCCTTCCAGTCGGCTTCGCACATGCCGGAACCGGAACTTCATCCGCGTGCGCCCGGTCCATCACATAATGCTTCATGCCCCTTATATTAATCGCGTCGTCAATCATCGTCCTGCGGCATCTGGATTCACACGGATGCTCGCAGATTAACGCACACGCGGTCGGGAACGGGTTGTCTTTGCGAATCAGGCGCACCGCATCCGCACAGCGCCCTTCCCCTGCCAGCGCAATATAGCCCGGAATATCTACATTTGCCGGACACAGCGTTACACACGGAATCGGCTGTTCAAACGTACCTGTACACTGATGCTCCTGTACATGGGAAATATAATCTTCCTTAAATCCTTCAAATCCCGCTAACACCATACGCGCCGATTCAAAGCCAATCGCGCAGTCTGCAGAATTTTTAATATTAATCGCCGTGTGCTCAATTAAATCCAGCGTTTCCATCGTCGCCGTATTATCCAGCACGCTTTCTAAAAGCTCCTCCAAAATACCAAGCCCGATGCGGCACGGCACACATTTTCCGCATGTCTGCGCATGACAGACTTTTAAAAATGCAAGCTGCATGTCAACCGGACAGACCCCTGGCGGATTCGCAATGATGCGCTGCGTAAATTCCTTCATCAGTTTTTCTGTTGTGGAATTCGCCTTGTCCGTGGAAATTACTGATAACCTGCTCATATCCTTCCCCCTTTTTGTATTATCTGTGCTTTCATTTTTTCGTGTCGTGAGAATTTTTTATTATCTTACTAATTTTTTATTATATTTTACACTATAATTTGTGAAAATGCAACTTCTTTCTGCTTCTGCTTTGCAGATAATTGTTACCGTTCCAGCCCATTCAAAATCCGCTTCGCAAAAGACTGCTTAGTTCCCCGCACATTCCAGAAGTTTATCAACAGCAAGGGAAACGTCAGGCTGAAAGAAAAAATCCTTTCCTTTATTGCTCTCATATATAAAATCCTTGAACGGCTTGCTGGAATACTTTGAAAAATCGCCATATACAGCAAACCTCACACCATAATTAATAAATTTCTGCAATATTTCTCCCGCCAGACACGTACTCAGGACAAAGAAATCATTTACAACAGCCTCCTTATTTACAGCAATATTTGTGCATCCCGTTTCATATTTCACTGACATAATCAAATCCAGTGCCGACTGAACATCCGTAATCAGCAGTTCCTCACTGCTCACAACTACAGCCTCTGCATTATTTTTCTTAACAACTTCTATTTTCATTTACTGCCTCCTTCTATTCATACAGACTGTCAATCAAATGGTCCGCCATAAAATCAAAAGTTTCCATATGATTGTATGGAAGAACATCTTTATTTTTAATATTCATAATTAAAGAATAAATAACCGACATCGCCAAATCCTCATCAGCCTTAAATTTTAAATACGGCCGGCCCAAAAAAAGCTGACGGCTCATAGAATCAGATTCCTCAATCTTTTTTACCTGTTCCTCAGATAACCTGTTCATCAAAATAGTAAAATCCGTACTGTCCGAATTATACAAAAAATTATTCTTATCATATTCCCGGTAAATAAGCTTTAAAGCTTCAGCAGCACCATACTTATCTTTATGCTTTTCAATCACCTCCAACGCCGCATCACAGATTTGCTCCTGTACGCAGCACAGCACTTCACAAAAAAGCGCTTCTTTCGATTCAAAAAAAAGATAAAACGCCCCCTTAGAAATACCCGCCTGCCTGCAAAGTTCATCAACACCTGTTTTCTTATACCCATACTGTGTCCAGCTCTTCTTACAGGCTTCCCGCAGACATCTCCTGATATTTTCCTTTTCTTGTTCTGTAAAACTTCTGGCCATATTTCTTTCTCCCTCCTATGACTCAAAATACCATTCCAGTCACATACATAATACACCCTATTCCAGCAGCCGTCAAGAAATATTTTCAAAACCACTCCATCGCATAATTAACCCCCTCAAAAAAATCAGCATTTTCACCTTCTATAAACCTTTCAAAACACTCCCTCTCCTACAGGCAGGATAAGAAAATTCCTTCAAAACCAGCCGGGCGGAGAAATTTTTTCCTTCGGACGCATTACAGCGGCTCTGGAAAAAAGCCGGAAGTTCTTAGTTTTCTGCTCCATACCCAGGATTTGGGGACACACAGCCTATATTCCGCCAAAAACACCGAAGTCCCCAAAAGGCGCCTGCCATTGCCAAAAATTCCATCTGCCAGTAACGCCAGGGCAGGGCCCACCCCGCTTTATCGGGTGTCAGGCGCCGGTCCGTACGCAGCCAAAACTTTGATGCAGAAAACTTAGAACTTCCAGCTTTTTTCCAGAGCCGCTGTAAAGCGTCCGAAGGAAAAAATTTCTCCGCCCGGCGTCCCGAAAGCCCACCCCCCTCCCCCAAACAGTACCCGTACATAAAAAATCAGCTGACAGACACCCCCATTTATGATATAGTAATCCCATGCACACCCGCATAAAATTCCCAAAAACAAATACCTGCATAAATCCCCGCAGCATTTCACACAGTTTAGAAAGAGTGGTAAAAATATATGAAATCATTAGTTATCGCAGAAAAACCAAGCGTAGGAAAAGACATCGCCAGAGTGCTCCACTGCCCAAAAAGCGGAAACGGTTTCCTCGAAGGAACAGACTACATCGTAACCTGGGCACTCGGCCATCTTATAGAGCTTTCCGACCCCGAGAGCTACGGAGAGCAGTGGAAAACCTGGAAAATGGAAACACTCCCCATGCTCCCCGAAAAGCTGGAAATCCAGGTTATCCCGAAAACCGGAAAGCAGTACCAGACCGTAAAAACCCAGATGTACCGCAAAGACGTAGGCACCATTATCATCGCAACCGACGCCGGACGCGAAGGCGAATTAGTAGCCCGCTGGATTATCAAAAAAGCCGGCGTGCATAAACCGATGAAGCGCCTTTGGATTTCTTCGGTAACCGACCGGGCCATCCGCCAGGGATTTGAGCATTTAAAAGACGCAAAAGAATATGAAAAGCTGTATCAGGCTGCCGTGGCAAGAGCCGAAGCAGACTGGCTGGTCGGCCTGAATGCCACCAGGGCACTGACCGTAAAGCACAACGCGCAGCTTTCCTGCGGCAGAGTCCAGACTCCGACACTTTCCATGATTGCCAAACGGGAAGCGCAGATAAAATCGTTCCAGCCAAAATCTTATTACAGTCTGAAAATAAAAGGAAACGGCCTGTCCTGGAACTGGAAATCCAAAGAGAACAGCTATAGCACCTTTTCCGAAAAAACCGTCCGCCAGGTTCTGGAAAACGTGCAAAACAGCACCGGAACCGTAGAAGAAGTCAAAAAAAAGCTGCACAAATCCTATGCGCCCAAGCTTTACGACCTGACCAGCCTGCAGCAGGATGCCAACCGCTTATTTGGATTTTCCGCAAAACAGACACTGGATTATATGCAGCGCCTTTACGAGCACCACAAAGCGCTGACCTATCCGAGAACCGATTCCAGATATCTGACGCAGGATATTGTAGAAACGCTGCCCGAACGCATCCGTGCATGCCGCAGCGGCAGCTATGGCCGTATCTGCAGCCAGCTGCTGAAATCCCCTGTCAAAGGAAACAAATCCTTTGTGGATGATAAAAAAGTATCCGACCACCATGCGATTATACCGACAGAGCAGGGCGTTACCTTAAGCAGCCTGGAATACGGCGAGCGCAAAATTTACGAGCTGGTCATTTCCCGCTTCCTTGCCGTCCTGCTCCCGCCGTGCGAATACGAACAGACTGAGGTTACGGTATCCTGTGAAGGAGAACTGTTTACGGTAAAAGGAAACATCATCCGCCAGGCCGGCTGGCAGGAAATCCGGCTGCTCCAGAAAGAATCCGGCATCCTTTCGGATGAAGAAGACGGTACAGACACCGATACAGAAACAGACCTTTCTTCTGCTGCCAGTGAAATACTCGAAAATCTGCCAGAATTTTCCAAAGGCCAGCGCATCCTTTTTAGCGAAGGAAAAATTACCGAAGGAAAGACCAGACCGCCGCTTCCTTTTACAGAGGCCACGCTCCTTGCCGCCATGGAAAATCCGGTCCGGTATATGGAAGGCTCCAGCCAGTCGCTGAAAAAAACACTCGGCGAAACCGGCGGTCTTGGTACCGTCGCCACCCGCGCGGATATTATTGAAAAACTGTTTAACAGCTTTATGATAGAAAAGAAAGATAAGTACATTCATCTGACCTCCAAAGGCCGCCAGGTATTAGACCTCGCGCCTTCGGGACTGACCTCGCCCGAACTGACAGCCCGGTGGGAACAGCAGTTAGCACAGATTGCCAAAGGAGCCGCCAGCAAAAAAGATTTTGAGGCAGAAATCAGAGCTTATACGGCAGATATCGTAGAAGATATCAGAATCTCCTCCAAAACTTACCGCCACGACAACCTGACCCGCAAAAAATGCCCGGAATGCGGAAAGCTGCTGTTAGAAGTGAACCACAAAAACGGCCGCATGCTCGTGTGCCAGGACAGAGAATGCGGCTACCGGAAGACATTATCCCGCATCACAAATGCCCGCTGCCCGCAGTGCCATAAAAAAATGGAGCTGTCCGGCGAAGGAGAAAACCAGCGTTTCACCTGCGTATGCGGCTATCGGGAAAAGCTGTCTGCGTTTGAAAAACGGAAGAAAGAAAGCGGAGGCGGAGTTTCGAAAAGGGATGTGTCGAAGTATATGAATAAAATGAAAAAAGAGGCGGAGGAACCGTTAAATAATGCTTTTGCAAGTGCTTTTGCGAAGCTGAAGCTTTAGCGGAACCATAAAAACACTGCCGTTCAATCAGTGTTCAGACAGACTTACTGCTTCAAATCTGATATACTTAGATATAGTATGAAACAATCTTAGAAAAGGAGTATGATTATATGACAGATAACGAATTATTATTAGCCATATCCGGCATTATGGACAAAAAATTAAAACCGATTTACGACAGGCTGACAAAAATTGAACTCACACAGGAAACTAGAATCTTACCGCGTCTGGAGGAAATGGAAGCCTGCTACACAAGCACATTTAACCGTTACCAATCCGGTGTTGAACAAATAGATGCCATGCAGGCTGATATTGATGTTATAAAAAATGTAATTCGAGAACATAGTGAAAAATTGCAGAAAATATCCTGAGTCACGGACTGTGTACCGCCTTTTCAGGACTCTCATCTCTTATCAGATTTTACTGCAGCTGCAGCAGTCCCCGGCAGGCCATCTGTTACCTGCCAGGGACTGCTGCAGCTGTTTGTACTTTTCCCTGTCATTCAGTCTCTCTCATATTCCCTCGCCCTGTCAAAAAACGTACTCTCCGCCAGCCCGCAGGCTTTTGCCGCCTGTTTCAGCGTCAGCTTCTTTCCTCTCCACTGTTTATGGACCTCATAAAAATTATCCGGCAGTGCCACTCTCGGCCTTCCGAACTTTACACCCCTGGCCTTCGCCGCGGCAATACCCTCTGCCTGTCTTAAGCGGATGCTGGCACGTTCATTTTCCGCGACATAGCTTAAGCAGCACAAGCACAATATCGCTCATTAATGTACCAATCAGATTCTTTTCCAGCCTGGTATCCAGAATCGGCATATCAATGACCACAATATCCGCTCCCTTTTCCTTCGTAATCCTGCGCCACTGTTCATTCAGCTCCGCATAATTTCTGCCGAGCCGGTCAATGGATTTTACAAACAGCACGCTTTCTTTATCCAGCTTCCGCAGAAGGCGCTGGTACTGCGGCCTGTCAAAATCCTTTCCAGACTGTTTGTCTATGTAGATATGTTCTTCGGGCACCCCCATTTCCTTTAGTGCAGTCACCTGTCTGTCTTCATTCTGTTCATAACTGCTGACACGTACATATCCCAGCAGCTTTTTATTCGCACTTTTTCCTTCCGTCATCTTTTGTACTCCTTTCCTGGCAGTCCGCTCTTTCAGACTGTCCTGCTTTTCACATTCTTATTATGCAGGCTGATTTACCAATTTTCCAGCCTGAAAATCTATCGGCGGCTCTTCAGGCTTTGAATCAGTGCGGCATTGTCCATAATCAGAACCGTCCAGTGTAACGGTTCAGACAGCATCAGACAGAAAATCCGAAAAAACCTGTTCCATTTTTCAGACTTCCATTGTATAATAAAAGCAGTCCCAAACAGGAATCAGACTGGAGGTACAGCCATATGGATTATATTAAAATGCTGAGGGAAAATCAGGACTTATCTGACTTATTACGCGATGTGTGCGATGTGGAAATTCTGCCGGAATTTCAGACACCGCAGGACGAAGACGGACATCTGACTTACAATATGCCCGGAAAAACATTTGCCCGCGCGGGCAGCGGAAGCGAGTACATTTTGCTTGAAGACGGTTCCACAGGCTATTGGGGAAGCGAAGGCGAATGCGGCAGAATTGCAGAGAATCTGAAAGAATTCTTTGAACTGATGATAAACTGCCCTTACTGGACAGACTATTTATGCGAAGAAGAATATCAGGACCCGGAAGAGCTTCGTGCGTTTGCAGAAGAAGTCTTTGAAGAACTTGTACAAAATACACAGGAAGATGCATTTGATCTGCGCAAAGCGCGGCAGGAATTAGCGGACAGCCTTGGAATCGAAATAAAAACAGACGCTGCCGGGATACTGATGCGCTTTTACCGCTGTGCAAAGCGTGAACCCCGCTTCATCCAGACATATACAGAACATGACGGCAGCAAACACAGCGGTACCGGGTCGCTGTTTGACAGATAAGCGCCGCCATTGGAACAGCCAGTCCCCCCCCCCCGGCAAAACTCCACTGACGCACCTTATGCCTTTCCGCCGTTTCATACATTTTTCAGGTAAATAACTCCTTCTCATTTCTGACTGCCTGCAGATTTATCATCGTTACAATCTGGTTTTGCATATCCTCAGCCATTTCAATCGGAATCCTTCCCGCAAGATTTTGGGCCGTCTTAAAGTCTGTCCCGGGAAACAGTCTTTCACATAAGCTGTTTATTTCGGGCGAAGCACCCATTAACGCTGCCGCCAGGGCATTTGTATCAAACTGTTTTAAAATTTTCTTCAGCTCCGTTTCAGGAATTGCTGAGATTTGTTCAAAATCAGTAATCCGCTGCGGGTGTATATCCGGTTCTAAGATATCATTTATCGTAATCCCATACAGCCTGGAAATTTTAAGCAGTATCCCGATATCCGGAATTGCTGCGCCTGTCTCCCATTTCGAAACTGCCTGTCTTGATATGTTCAGTTTTTCAGCCAGCTCTTCCTGTGTGTAATGGCGGCTTTTCCGTAAATACTGCAGGTATCCTGATATTATATTCGCATTCATAAAAGCACCCTCCTTTTTGTCATTATAAAATATACTGACAATAAAATAAAGAATCTGCTCCGTGCAAAAAAGCAAACAGCAGCTGCACACCCTGCCGCCGGATTCCCGTCAGTCCCCGCTTCCTGCATCTGTGATTTTCCGCCTCAAAACCTCCACCCGGCAAAAATGCTCTTTCGTCTTCCTGTCATAACTGATACCTGCACCTAAAATACGTCCCGTATACTTCGGCCTTTCACCCAGCTTCCCTTCAAAACGCAGAATATAGTTCCTGTCTTTAATCTGCTGCAGAGCTTTTAACGGTGTACTATCTGTTTTCAGCTCCAAAATAATACCGTCGTCTTCCCTCCTCTGCGGATAGAAAATAAAATCCACATATCCTTCTCCGGCTTTATCTTCACGTTCCACCCGGTACTTATCCCTTGCCGCCAGATATACCAGATTCACCACTGCTGCCAGCTCTGCCTCACTGCTGTACGCAGATATTGGCGATTCTGTATCATGAGCATACTTTAAAATCTGCTGCATCGTTTCTGTATCGCCCGCCAGCGTGGCTTTCAGCATCCTGGCTGATTCTTTTGCAAGTGCATGAACATATCCCAGTTCCTCATCCGCCATAAGAAGCTCTTTGTATTTATCCATCAGCTCCTTATTCGGTATAAATACTTCACCGTTTTCATAAGCCAGCAGTCCGTAAACTACCATTGCCGAATAAATCTGGTCCTTTGTCCTCAGTTCCTTCGAAGTCGCAGCGTATTCCTGTATGCCTGCCTCCACCCGTCCGCCAGACATCATATAAGCCAGGTCGTCACGCACCTTTGCGGCATTGCCCCTGATATAATAAAAAATTTCACCATAAGGCCCTGACCCTGTCCAGTAATTTCCAAGCTGACTGTCTGAAAGCGCCTGAACAACAGACCTCGGATTATAAATTTTCGTTCCGTCTGCCGTACAATAACCATCGTACCACCAGGCCAGCGCTTCCCTTGTAATGCTTCCGTTCGGATTACGTTTCCGATACTCTGCATACAGCCGGTCCGTCTCTTCTTCTGAAAATCCAAAATAACTGCCAAATCTTTCTTTGGCCGTCATCTGATATTCTGCAAACATATTTAGCTCAGAACCCCCTGAATACTTTGCAATCGGAAGTATCCCCGTCATATAGGCCAGCTCCACATAATCCTGGTCCTTTAACAGATTTTTTAAAAACAGCAGATATTCCTTCTGGTCCTCCCGGGTGAAATACGGCACATGAAAGACCGCATCCCATTCATCCATAATAAAAATAAATGCCCGCCCGCGCTTTCGGCAGATTTCTCCCAGAATATCCCACACAGCTTCATCCCCGCCGCCTTTACACTCAGGATACATTTCTTCCAGGTCATTTTTGATACCGTTTTGAATACGCTCAATATATTGTCTGAAAGAGCGGCAGTTTTGCGGCGTTCTGCTAAAATCAATAAAAATCACATCATGGCTGTTCAGATGTTTCAGATATCCCGCACAGGACGCTATCTTCAGCTTATTGAATATCTGGCTGCTGTCTATTGCGCGGCAAAAATACGCCGCCATCATGTTCGCCATAACTGTCTTTCCAAACCGGCGCGGTCTTGTAATGCAAAAATACCGTCTTTCTTTACCGAGCGCTTCAAAAAATTCACAGATAAAACATGTTTTATCCACAAAGTAAGAATCCGTTACTACCGCATGGTATTTTTTATACGGCGAACCGCTGTTTAAATAGGCACCCATCTGCTGTTATCCTCCTTTCCTGTTTCTGTCATATGTACCAGCATGCAGCACCAAAAGCTGGTCCGCACGGTAAATCAAAGCCGCATCTTAGAAAAATCAATCTCCAGATTCTCATAAGTATACACTCTCACCGTATCACAAAAAGAATAAACCAAAGGTGCGGCAGCATGTTCCATGTTCAAGAATTTGACAGCAGCCGCCTCATCTTCAATAAACAAATTGAGCGCCTTTAGGTTTTCAATCTGCTTCCCGGCTGACAAAGGTTCCTGGTGTTTCTTTAACTCCATATTTTCCTCCGAAAAATTAAATGACCCGACGTGGTACGCATTGCTAAGAGGCGTGTCGGGTTCTGTTGAAATTATTATATGCTAATCTGCCTGAAAAATCAACATGTTTTTCTTAACTTATTATCACCACCCAAACATCCTGGGCATCGTTGCAAGAAAAGAAATAAGCAGCGGACGGGACGCGGCACAGGTACTTTTCAGCGACAGTTCACATTCTTCCCGCAATATAAATCTTTAACAGAGAACCGACCATTTTTCATGTAAAGCATGCCAAAACCAGCCGGGTGACGGGAAGATGCACCGGATTCCTGTGACATTGGAGGAATG
>CANDJC010000082.1 GCA_947384955.1 uncultured Eubacterium sp.
GCCAGCAGCTAAAGGTGCCGCTTCGGCTTCGCCGCCTGTTTATCGGGCAGAATGCTAAGGGATTCTAAACATTCTTCCAATGCCGCAGGAAGACCGCACAAATCCCCTCTCCCGGCTGGTTTTTGGAAAGCTTTACATGAAACATCCCGAATACAGTTTCAATGCCTTTCAAGCGGCAGTTCAATGCCTATCAAACGGCAGTTCCTGCCACTTGGATATATTATACACCAGTTTATAGCTTTTCAGATTTTTTGAGTTTTTCCATTTTTGAATTTGACACCATTGAAAACCGCACAAAATCAGTGTTTCTCATTAAAAGTACAATCTCAACAGATATTTATTCATAAATTTAGTGATTATGCGGATTTGCAGACATGAGATTGGAAAAAATGGGAAACTCAAATTCTGATTTCGATATATTTTTGTAATAATCAATACTATATCTTTTGGAGTTTCCCCATTTTTGAATTTGACACCATTGAAAACCGCACAAAATCAGTGTCTCTCATTAAAAACACAATCTCAACAGATATTTATTCATAAATTTAGTGATTATGCGGATTTGTAAGCATGAAATTGGAAAAAATGGAGAAACTCAAATATATCTTGTATAAATTTGCTTCTATTTAGTCTGTATCTTATATCAAATCAAAATCTTTTAAATTTGCTTCTATAGTTAATCTGTATCTTATATCAAATCAAAATCTTGTAAACTGGCAATACTATACTGCCTTACAAAATTCAGATTTTATTTTTAAACGTAGAACATACGAAAACCAGGGCATCTTCCCGTCACCCGGCATCCGCGCAGCCACCCCCTCCCCCTTTCCATCACGCACGCTTCCTCATCTACAGCGGATTAATTTCAAAAGCCGCCACCCTCTTTTCCAGCTGGTCCATCGTTATCATAACAATATCCCCGCTCTCCGTCCTGCAGAAAATATCAAACGTATCCCTCGTCCCATTTTCCGTCACCATAAGCCCGGTTGTAAATGCATAATATTCATTAACCCCCTCCTCAAAATGCAGCTTTTCCTGAATAAACCTCCCCGCAGCCTCACAATATTCCGGTTTCAGTCTCTCCAGTTCTTCTTTTGAATGTTCATCCGCAGCAGCATTCTTATCATAATAATCTGCATATCCAAATACCTGCCCGCTAATGCTGTTAATAAGAAGCGTATAGCTGTGGCCGTTTATCCCGTCCGCATCTACGGCGTAATACCAGATACCTTCATTCTTTTTACTGGCCGCCGGAATAATATCGCTGGAATCACTGAAATTATTTTCTTCCAGAGAATCGTATTCCTCCATTTCAGGAATATTTTTCTTTAGCGCCATCTGAATATGATTCCCCATATTATTTTCCTTTGTGTACTCCCAAACAGACCGGACTGCTGTTCTTACGGCTTCCTCGATATTTAGCATATCGGGTTCAATCTTTTTTCCGCTGTCCGATGCATAATAAGTAATCTCGCGGCCATCCCACTGAAACTTCAGGCTGTCTTCATTTTCTTCTTTTATTTCCGCATCTGCCGGAAGCTCAAGCCCGAGTGTGTTTTGATTCGAAGATGCCTTTTGCCCGTCTGTGCTTTGATTCGGAGATGCCTTTTGCCCGTCTGTTTTTTCAGCCGGCTCCCGGGAATCATCCGCCTGTATATCAAAAGCTGCACTCTGATTCTCCGTAACAGAGATTGTTCCAGCCTTAGCACTGGATATTTTCTGTGATAATACTCCCGTTCCTGTCAGTGCGACGGCTCCTGCCAATGCAAGTGTCATCAGCGTATCGTATTTTTTCTTCATACAGTTCCCATTCCTTTCCGCGCTGCCTTTGGCGCATAGACTTGTATTTCCTTGTGACTTCTATATCATACGCCGCTATCGTTATGCTTTCTTAATCAAAAGGTAACCAGCCGGTAAAATTTTTATGGAAACCGCACAAATACTTTCGTCCCTTTATTTTCTTCGGATAAAAAATGAATTTCCGCACCGTGCAAATCAGCAATCTGGCGGCACAGCGACAGTCCCAGCCCGGTTCTTCCCTCCGCACGGTTTCTCGATTTGTCTGTCCGGTAAAAAGGCTCCGTTAACTTTTCTATTTCATTCTGAGGGATTCCGCAGCCATTGTCTTTCACTGTGATGCAGACGTGTCCCTGTATGCATTCTGCTGACGCGGTCACTTTTCCGCCTTCCTTACAGGCATAAATGCCATTATGGATTAAATTGTACAGAAGGCTCTGAAGCAGGATTTCATTCCCGCGGACATACTGACTGCCGCCGCTAAATTCCAGGTTTACGCCCCGTTCTTCCCCTATCTGTTTTAAAGGCTCCCGGATGCCGTCGAATAGTTTCTGTACAGCAGTATCGCACATTACAATTTCTTTTTTCCGCATCTGCGCCATATCCAAAAGCATATAAGACAGATGCAGGAGCCTTGAACTTTCATCCATAATAAAGCCCATGCATTCTATGATTTCCTGCTGTGAAACTTTGGCTTTCTGAATATATTCCGCAAATCCATAGATGCTTGTAATCGGACTTTTTAGTTCATGAGCAAAATTATCCACAAAATCCTGCTTTGCCTGTGCTTCCTTTTGGATTTGAAGGATATCGCTTTGAATTTTTTGTGCCATTTCATTAAAGTGCTCACCCAGAACGGCAATGTCGTCAGCCCCTTTCACCAGGACTCTTGCCGACAGATTCCCTGAGCGCATCTCGTCGGCCATCCATGTCAGTTCCCGGACCGGTTTCATAATCCTTCTAAGCAGCAGGAATAGTAAAACTGCAAGCCCCAGTGAAAATCCAAGGCTGACAAGCAGATAACTTCTCTCAAGCTGCTGCCATGCCGCATTCAGCTCTGACAGCGTTTTTTCATACTGCAGATGATACAGCCCGTTATTTTCATATACAATACTCTGAACCTGTGCGATTCTTTCTCCATCCCGGCTCAAAATCGTAACCCGGATTTCTTCTTTTGAAAGATTTGTAAGATTTGAAAGATTCCGGTCCGGCAGGCTGCTGTCTCCTTTTGGATATATACACTGTCCGTCTTTCCACAAGGTCAGATGAACCTGTTCGTTCGCATAGTAATTTTCATAGATTTGAAGCAGGCTCCTGAGCGGTTCCTTTTTCAGCCGCCCCTGCCCTGCAAGCCCGCGCAGACTCTGTAAAATATTAGCAGAAATCATCCGGTATTCCGATGCAGCGTTTTTTTGTTCCGCAGCAAGATTTTTTTGATAAGTCATGTCAAATACCAGGTACATGCCGGAATTTAAAAGGATTACAAAGAGCGAAATTGTTACAAGATATATCTTCTGCCACAGCTTCATGCCAGCCTCCCTATGCCGCTTTGCTAAATTTCCAGACGGTATCCCAGCTTTGTGATTGTCTTTATCACATGTTCCAGCCCCAGTTTTTTTCGAAGCTTTTGCACATGCACATCTACCGTTTTCGTCTCCCCTTCATAGTCGTATCCCCACGCCAGTTCCAGCAGCTTCTCCCTCGAGAGCGCAATATTCCGGTTCCTGATAAATACCTCCAGCAGACTGTATTCCTGAGGTGTCAGCGCAATTTCCTTCTGCTCCTTTTCAACGATTCTTTTATCCAGATTCACCAGCACACTGCCAATCCGAATGCATTCTCCTTTTTGATTTCTCCTGAGAATTACATGTATCCTGGCGAGCAGTTCAAGCATTTCAAACGGTTTTACAATATAATCCTCCGCCCCCAGCGCCAGTCCCTGCAGCTTGTCTTCCAGTTCTCCTCTTGCCGTTACAAAAATAACAGGTGTATTTTTTATTTTGGGAATTAAATCAAATCCAGACACCGCAGGCAGCATCACATCCAGCAGAACCAGTTCAAAATTCTCTGCCAGAAGCTTCTCCTGTGCTTTCCTGCCGTCAAAACAGCAGACGCATTCATGCCCCGCCAGTTTCAGATTTCGCTGAATCAGTTCGCAAATATGCCGGTCGTCCTCTATAACTAATATTTTCGCCATTTCATTTCACTCCTCTTAATTCATTACCTGGTAATCCTGAAATCACTCTGATTCCTGTATGATAATAAGTATACCAGAAAAAAGTAATGATATGGTAATCAGACGTAACAGTTCAGATAGTCCTGCACATTTACTGTGCGGGACGTAAGAATGTGATTCAGGAGTGCAAAAATCCCATCGCGAAGCGATTTTATATGGATTTTTGCAAGTAACAGGTCAGCTTGTCTGAACTGTTACAATCAGACAGCTTTCAAAACATCACTATCAAAAGCCGCCATGCTCCTCCCGGTTTTTATCTGCTGCCAAGCTGCCTGCGTAAAAATTCAATCTCTGCATCCTTTTTCAGCAGCGCTGCTTCCTTTTCTGACAGAGCTGCCTTTTTTTCAGCTTCCTTTTCCAATACTGCAAGGCGCAGACTCTCATTTTCCTGTAATAAGACGGCATTTTCCTTTTTCAGTTCCTCACACATATAAACCTCTGTATTGCGGTCCAGTATTGCCAGTGCTTTTGAATACATATAAATCAGCTCCCCCCCCGGTTTTGTTCTAAATTCCACAATATCCTGATAACAGGAGCGGAATTGTGGATAAGCACTGACAAGACGTACAATATCAGCCGGTTCATCAGTGCTTAAAAATGTCAGCCATGCTTCCAGTTCTGTGTTTACATTGTGTACTACTTCATGAAATGTGTCAAGAGATATATAAATGACCGAAGATAAAGAATTCACTCTGGCTCCGCTGTCAAAAAAAGTCTGTTCCCGGTGAAGATACTCCGGGAAAACAGCCCTAAACGGAGCAGAACTGTCCTCCATAATCACAATCAGTATAACCGGCTTTAAATCCCGGAAAGAAAAGTGTTCTCCGCGCTCATCCTTTACCCGGTTGTACTGGCGCATAATAAAATCCGAAGTGTAACAGGATGCCCGTTCTCCAGGAAAGAGATAGCCGATTTTTTGAATTTCAACATTGACAGACGTTCCTCCCTGAAGCTCTACAGCCATATCCATAATGACAAAGCTCCCAGCATCTGCCATCTGTACCCCCTCTAAAGGCAGTATCTGCCGGATTTCCGCCTTCTGCCCGAGCAGCGCCGACAGAAAATTCTCCAAACGTGCAGGATGTGTGTCCGGATTCATGACATGCTTGAAAAAAGAATCATAAGTAATTTTAAGTCCTCGCGCTCCCTGAATAAATTCCATCAGCTTTTCCTGTTCAGACGGCGGAAATCCTGAAAAAATACGAAAGGCTTCTGTATCTGCCCGAATCGCAGCTTCTGCATCCTCCCTGGAAATGGCAGCTCCCAGAATGTCACTCAGTCTGCAGGCATCTTCCTGTTTCACCAAATGCTTTCCGCTGCCTGGCTGTTCTTTGTTTTGCTTTTTCTTCATAGGCTTAAATTCCTTTCTTTTGTTCTGCTTGATACGGTATCTTTGAATGGAAAGATTTGGCGAAAGGCCTGTGAACCGTTCAGATGTCCTGAAAATTTGACTGGATTTTCAATCAGGATTTTAATGATATGGGAAGTATAACATGCGGGAGAGCAGAATGCAACTGTTTTGTGAAAAAAATAAAAGCTGGCAAAATTTACGTGTTACTGCAAAATTTCTTGACTCTTTAAAAATACACTGATAGGATATAATAGGTGGTTTAATTTGTAAAGAGGAGCATGCCGAAACAGTTTTTGCAGACTGCCCTCTGCTTTCATGCAGACTTAAAAGCATCAGGAAGCTGCCAGCCGATAACCAGACTTTCGAAAAGGAGAACATGCATATGACGACAAAACAGATAATAAAAAAACCGCTGCCGGAATGCCCCATAGAAACCACTCTGACTCTGATTGGCAACAAGTGGACCATATTAATTCTGCGGGACCTGCTTCCCGGCACAAAACGTTTTAGTGAATTAAAGAAATCCGTCGGCTCGATTTCCCAGAAAGTCCTGACTGCACAGCTGCGCAAAATGGAAGAAAACGGCCTGCTGACACGCACCGTTTACCCGGAAATTCCGCCAAGAGTAACATACACCCTTACAGAACTAGGTCAGAGCCTGCAGATGGTTCTGGATGTCATGAAAATCTGGGGCGAGCAGTTCCAGGAAAACTATGATAAATAGCAGAAACCGTATACCGGAATATCCATACTCCGGCACTTGCCAGAATCCCTGTTTTATCCCAAAAGAACCTTGCTGAGACAAAAGCAGGGCTGCTTTTGTTTTCATCAGGCGGCATTCTCACGAAACCTCTGCCGCTTCCTCACCTGCTTTTTCCCCAAAGTAATATAAAAACACATCTTCCAGGCATGCCTGCACACATACTGCATGTTCTGCCGGTTTCTGGGAAGAGATAATACGCAGCGCAGCGCCGTCAGCTTCTGATTTCATATTTGAAATCCGGTATCTTTTCATATATTCAGGCACCTGTTCTTTCTGCACAAAGCAGTCCCAGACCTTTTCAGGCATCGAATTTATCAGATTGTCATATGTCCCGCTGCGCACAAAACGCCCGTCCTTCATCAGCCAGATTTCATTTGCAATATACTCAATATCCGATACAATATGCGTAGAAAGCAGCACCAGGCGTTCCTCGGAAAGCTCACTGATCAGATTGCGGAAACGGATTCTTTCATTTGGGTCAAGCCCGGCCGTCGGCTCATCCAGAATCAGTATTTTCGGGTGATTGAGCATGGCCTGGGCAATTCCGGCACGCCGCTTCATTCCTCCAGACAGCTTCTTCATTTTTTTATGTTCTGCTTTCGACAGGCCGATTTTCTCAAGCAGCTCTTTTATTCGTTTTTTTGCTGTGACAGGCCGGATTCCTTTGATGGACGCAATGTAAAAAAGATAATCCCTGACACTGAATTCCGGATAAAATCCAAAATCCTGCGGCAGGTATCCTAACAGCTTTCTGTATTCTGCATCCATTTTAAAAATATCTGTGCCATTACAAGTAAGCGTGCCTTCCGTAGGCTGCAGCAGCGTGCAGAGCATCCTCATCAGAGTTGTTTTCCCGGCGCCGTTTACGCCTAAAAGCCCGTAGATGCCGTTGGTCATTGTGACGTTTAAATGGTCTACTGCGGTAAAATCGCCAAATCTTTTTGTTAAGTTCTTTAATTCCAGCTCCATTATGATTCATCTCCTTTTGTTATATATAACGAATGACTGGCTCAAAAAGATAGGCCGTCTATGTTTGCCCGGTATAAAATTTTCATTGATTCCTCCGGCATTCCAGGTTATAATAACCTTACAGAATAAATTGCAGACAGCCTTTTGATTCCCCACAAATACAAAAGGAGAAGCCTATTGAACACTGAATTAAGCAACACCGTCAGCGCCGCCAGTGCCGATGCCCAGTATGATGAGCTGGCAAAGCACCTGCTCGGAAGCAAGCGGATACTGGCGCATATTCTGAAAGGCACAGTCCGTGAATTCCAGGAAATGAATCCAGACGATATCATTCCCCTGATTGAACAGGGGCCTTTCATCAGCGCGGTTCCGGCTGAGCCCGGAATGACAAATGCAGCTGCGGAAAATAACGGCACGCGGATTACCGGACTGAATACAGAAAATTCAGAGATTCATGAAGGATTGATACGGTTTGACATTATTTTTTATGTGCGCATGAAAGACGGGATTTCCCGGGCTGTTATCAATATCGAAGCCCAGAAAGACGAACCCTGCGGCTGCCACATTTTAAACAGGGCTGTTTTTTATACAAGCCGCCTGATTTCTTCCCAGAAAGAGCGGGATTTTGTTAAAATGAAATACAATGACATAAAGCGCGTGTTTTCCATCTGGGTCTGCATGAACACGGACGAAAACAGCCTGTCGCATATCCACCTGGCAAAAGACGACCTGCTCGGCACCCTGCTGTCGGCAGAGCTGCCTGCTGATGAAAAGCTTTATATTCTGGAAACGGAATTTGACATTCCTGCAGACGACAGAATCAGAGAGGATGTGAGTGAAATGTGCAACCTGAGCCAGGGTATTTTTGAAAAAGGCGAGGCCAGGGGCCGGGCCATAGGCGAAGCACAGGGCCGGGTCATAGGTGAAGCCAGAGGCCGGGCTATCGGCGAAGCCGGCATCATTCTTAACATGTTTAAAAACGGTTTTACAGCTGAGCAGATAGCAGACGCTGCTGATAAAACCGTCGAAGAAGTCCAAAATATTATCACAGATATCACACCGGCCTGAAACGGCCCAAAATCTTACAAACCGTTTCTCCCGTCACAGGCCGAATCTGTCTTCTCTTTTGCCGGCAGATTCAGCCTGTACTGGACGGGGCGATGAATTCAATCAGTATCTGAATTACAAGAAAAAACCCAACCCGCGGATTAATATCAATATGCTGATATTCTTCTTTCCAGTCATTGGTAAAGACCGTAATTGTACTGTAAGAAATCAGGGGCGAGCTGCGGTCGCTGGTAAGCAGAATCAAAGTCAGATTTCGTTCCTTTGCCGTCTGAAATGTTTTCAAATAACGTTCAGCGCAGCCGCTTGCGGTTATGACCAGCAGGACGGCGTCACTGCGGATATTTCCAGCCAGTCCGTTTAACAGCGGTTCCCATTCAAGCAGAATAGACGGATAATCCAGCGAATGCAGTACAATCTGCAGATACCGTGCCGCAAGTGCGCTCAGGTTTGTGCCGTAAATGTAGAGCGGCCTCCCGCTGGTAAGCAGACTGGCAATTTTTTCGATTTCGCTCAGGTCCAGTGACTGAATCGTATCCTGAAGCTGTGCCGTCGTATGGAGGATGTATTCATCCGGATAAAATGCGGTTTCACGGCGTTCGCGCAGCTCACTGCGCAGCTGATACTTAAAATCATGATAACCGCTTAATCCCAGCTTCTGGCAGAATCGGACGATTGTTGCGTTTGAGGTATAGAGCACGGCACACAGTCCGCTCAGATTCATATGAAGCGCGGCTGTTTCATGCTGCTCAAACCAGGCAAGGATATTCTTTTCCGTTTCGGTCAGCTTAAGCTGCCTTGCTTTTGCAAGCAGAGGCAGTGTTTCATGCTCCTTTTTATCCGGCGCCGGCGCTGAAACAGCCCTATCCGTCATCTGCCAGGCATCCGATAAACTGCTGCTTTCCCCGGCGGCTAAGCTGCTGCTTCTGCCATCCGATAAACTGCTGCTTTCCCCGGCGGCTAAGCTGCTGTTTCTGCCATCAGATAAGCTGCTTCCCCCGGCGGCATCCTCTGCTTTATACCGCAGGTAGCATTTAATTATCATCTGAATAACGAAAAAAATCGGAAGGCGTGAGGTGAACTCTGCGCCCAGATTCTCCCGCTGGTCAGTAAAAAACCGAAAATTTGTGTCAGCAAGCTCGGCAGCCTCATTGCTGGTGTAAGGCGTTACTGATAAAATCGGGATACCGTTTGCCTGCGCAATTTTTCCCAGGCGGATTGTCGGCGGATATTTGCCGGAAGCGCTGATTAAAACCAGGAGCGATTCCCGCGGGCATCCGCTTAATATATGCTGAAACATTTTAACGGATTCAATCAGATAAACTTCCTGCCGCCCGATGGAAAGCAGCAGCTTTTCAAAATATTCCACAGCCACCGAAGTCAGTCCGCCCGGAGACCATAGAAAAATCGGACAGCTGCTGTCTAAATATTGAAAAACCTGGTTTAAATGCTCCTCCCGTATCAGCTTTGCCGTTGCTTCCAGATTAGAGCGCATCGTATCTATATATACCCCGGCAGTGAAGGCATGCTCATTGCCGGCATTGGTATCCTTCGTACCGCGCTCCCGCTGTTCTGCACGCAGCGCATATTTAAACTCTGCATAACCGGAATACCCCAGTTTTTTGCAGAACCTGAGGACTGTCGCTGGCGAACAGGCAGTATGCGCCGCGAACTCCCGGATATTCATATCCAGCAGCGTTTCTGTATTTTCATAAGCATATTTTAAAATAGCAAGCTCCGGGCCGCTCAGGCTTTTAATAATCTGGTCATTTAATCGAAGAAGAATCACGGGATACAACCTCACAGCAAATATTTGTAACTGCTGTGTATTATAGCACGGAGTCCGTCTTTCTACAAGAAAGATGTCAAAACCGGACACTGTGCAAAAAGATTCGCGCCAAAAACTGTCAGTATCCCCGAAACAGCAATCGATAGGCTGCTCATCGCTCCTTCGATATCTCCCATTTCCATTGCCTTTGCCGTGCCTATCGCATGAGAAGAAGTGCCTATTGCAATTCCTCTTGCAATGGGATTGTGAATTTTAAATATTCTGCAAATGGTTTCGGCAGAGATGTTCCCGATAATGCCTGTTACAATAATCACAGCCGCTGTTACGGGCACATATCCGCCAAGCTCCTGCGACACTTCTATGCCGATTGCTGTTGTAATCGATTTCGGCAGCAGGGTTATATAAGACGCATCATCCAGCCGGAATAAACATGATAATATCAGAATACTGAAAAGACTGGTGATTACACCGGAAAAAATCCCCGCAAGCACAGCCTTATAGTTTTTCTTTAACAGTTCTAACTGCTCATACAGCGGGACGGCAAGGCAGACTGTCGCCGGAGTCAGCAAAAAACTGATACACTCTGTCCCTTTTTTGTATGTATCATAATCGGCCTGAAACACAATCAGGAATAAAATGATAAAAATAACGGCCATCAGCAGCGGATGAAACACGGGCAGTCTGAATTTTCGTTTTAAATACAGGCCTGCTTCATATGCAGACAGGGTAATAAATACCGCAAAAAATGAAGATGTTTCAAATATTTCACTCATGTTTCATCATTCCCGTTCGTCAGTTTTATAACAAGCTGTACCGTTTTTCCAGATACTGCCATAACCGCAAAGGTAGAAAATACCGTAATAACCGCATAGGATATCCAGTCTTGTTTCATAATATGCCATGAATCTATCAGGCCCGCCGCTGCCGGGATGAACATAACCGGCATAATTTCTATCAGAAAACGGCTGGTTTGTCTCACGGCATATACCGGAATCATATGTAATTCCAGACACACAAGCAGTATGATAATCCCGTATATACTTGCCGGAATTGGCAACGGCAGCCATTCATGCAGTATTTCTCCAATAAATGATAACAACAGTATAATTCCAAATTGTCTGATATATTTCACCTGTCAGTTCCTTTCGTTTTTGATTCAGAAAACGGTACATTTTCCGGCCCCGTGCACGCCGGGCTATGGAGAGATGCCTGGCATGCGGGATGAAAAATGCACCGCTTTGTGAAAAGACTTACATCCTGGCTACCGCTGTCTCGCCGGCCTTTGCCTGCATTCCGGTCAGATATTCTACACCGGCCTGTTCATCGCATCCGACTAAAATAAACATAATATCCGAACACAGACCCTGGGATTCTACGAATCTGCGGTCAAATCGCAGCAGCGGCTCGCCCGTCTTCATCGGAGCGCCCTCCTGTTTGAGCAGTTCAAATCCCTTTCCTTTCAGGGAAACCGTATCTACACCGACATGGATTAAAAGCTCTAATCCCGTATCGCTCTGCAGCCCGATGGCGTGCCTGTTATCATCGGAACAAAGCGTCACCGTTCCGCTGCACGGAGCTACGATGGTATCTTCCTCCGGTACAATAACCACACCCGTACCCATCATACAGGAAGCAAAGGTTTCGTCTTTCGCTTCACTCATAGGGAGCACTTTACCGCTGACCGGAGCCTTAAGCTCCAGATGCTCGAAAGCAGAGCTTTGTGCTCCCGTATCTTCTGCCTCTGTATTTTCGCCTGCTGCAGACTGCGCGGCGGCAAACGCACGGGCGGCTTCTTTCCCGGCTTTCAGGCATTCCCGGACATTTGCGGCGATGCCCTCTACCTTTGGACCGTAGACAACCTGAATATGCTTTTCGCTTGGGCGGATAAATCCAGAAGAGCCGGTTTTTTTGAGAATATCCTCCCGCACTTTGGAAGGATCCGCTAAATCAACCCTCAGACGCGTCAGACAGTTATTCACTTCCACAATATTGTCAAAACCGCCAAGTCCTTCGATAATACGGTAGGATTTTGCCTTCTGCTGGTCATCCAGGCTGAGGCCGGAGCCGCTGTCTTCCTCCTCCTCTTCTGCAACTTCAATCGAAATCTGCTTCGCCGACAGATACTTTTTAAACACAAAATAGTAAATAACAGAAAACGGAATTCCTACAATAATAACCCAGTACCAGTGTGAGCCCGGCTGGAATACACCCCAGATGAAATAGTCAATCAGCCCGCCTCCGGTATTGCCGATAATCACATTCAGCGCTGCCATTAAGGCAAAAGACACACCGCCCATAAACGCATGGAATAAAAACAGCTGCGGAGCCACAAACATAAACGCGAATTCCAGCGGCTCTGTAATACCGGAAACAACACTTGCCGCAACACCCGCAATCATCAGTGCCTTGACCTTGTTCTTTTTTTCATCCGGCGAGGTCTGGTAAATAGCAAGTGCCGCAGCCGGAAGGCCGAACATCATCATAGGCATTTTGCCCTGTCCAAGGAAAATGGTAAACGGAGCAAGCTCGGAAAGCTCCACCTGGTCGACAAACTGCAGGAAAATATTCAGGCATCCTTCCACGCCTTCATAGACACCGCCAATGGCCGTTGTACGGAAAATACCGTTAAGTACATGATGCAGTCCGGTCGGAATCAGCAGCCGTTCCAGAAATCCATAACAGAAAACCCCGAAAATACCTGATGCCTTAATGACTCCGCCCAGACCGTTGATTGCCATGGAAACAGGCGACCATACAAACGGAGCCGCCAGCCCGAGCACTGTACAGGCCAGCATAACGGCAAGTGCGACAAAACGTTTGCCGCCGTAAAAAGACACTGCTACCGGAAAGGTAATCTTATGATACTTATCATGCAGCTTTGCAGCGACAAGTCCGACAGCAATGCCTGCGACAGCACCCATATCCAGTGTTTCCACGCCCAGGATACTGGAAATCTTCAGAGCGCTGAAATCCATAAATCCGCTGTTAATCATTACAGCAGACGCTGTCAGAAAGGTATAATAGCCGATAAAACCGGCAAACGCCGCTATTTCTTTTTCCTCTTTTACCATGCCAAAGGCAATGGAAATGGCAAATAACACCGGAATCAGAGTAAAGACAACGTTTGAGACTTTATTAATCGTAAAAATAAGAAAATAAACAAACGTCTGGGACAGAAACGGCACTGCCTCCTGTACCTGAGTTTTCATCAGCGCCGAGGACAGCCCCAGGAAAATGCCGCATGCCGCAAGGGCAGCAATCGGCATCAGCAGGCTGCGCCCGAGGGCGGAGAAGAAATCCATGATTTTATTCTTTTTCATTGGCGTAACCTCCGAATTCAATATATGTTTTGCTTTTATTGAAAAAACGCCGCTCTGCAGGGTTTGAAACCGCAGGGCGGCATTTCTTTTGGTTTAGATATGCGGTACACTCTAACGCAGCTGCGGCCACATACCCTCATTTGCTTCTAAAAGAGCATCCAGAATCTTACGGGCCTTTTTCGCGTCGCCAACCAGACGGCTTAACGTAAACGCTTCCAGCGCTTTCTGATAACTGTTCTCAAAAAACGCGTCTACCAGAAGCTTTTCGACCGACACCTGGTTTACTAACAGGCCCAGATGGAACTGCGGAATATTGCCTACACCCAGCGGACGCGGTCCGTTTGCGCCCAGCTCGCAGGCTACTTCTACCATAGCGTCATCCTGCATGTTAGCAATCGCGCCGTTATTTTCCACAATGATAATATGACGGTCATTTTTGTTATAAGCAATCGATTCAGCAACTTTAATCATCATCTCCGCATGCGCGTCTGAAATCGCGTCAAAACGATCGCCCAGCTTACCAGCCTTAATCACTTCGGCACATTCCGTAAATACACGCTTTTCACGTCCGTCCTTCACCTCGTCGGCGCGTGTATAATCCGGGTTCAAATGGCTGGCTTTGTATTCCGGATAAAGATAATACTGGTCATAGGTATTCGGCAGGTACTCTGGAAAATCGTTCATAATCGTCTGAACCATGCCGTATGTATCCAGCCAGGACTGGTCACGCTGTTCTGCATCCTGCGGCAGGAATCCGTTTTCTTTAATTCTGCGGCGGATTTCAGGCATCATGTCTTCTCCGGTTTTCATATTGTACATATTGGTAAACCATCCATAGTGGTTCAGTCCGAAATATACCGGGTCCAAATCTTCCCAGTCGCATCCCAGCAGACGGCTGCAGGAACGAACCACATTTTCAGGCTGGTCGCAGATATTCAAAAGCCGCTTATCCTGAGGAAATTCACGGCGCAGCGCCTCAGCCACAATTGCCGCAGGATTCGAATAATTCAAAATCCATGCATCCGGAGCAAGTCTGCGGATATCATGTACCGCCTTAATCATGTCTACACAGGAACGCAGGCCGTATGCCATACCGCCGGCTCCGCAGGTCTCCTGTCCGATTAATCCCATGCTCAGCGGAATATGCTCATCCTTTGCCCGCATATCCAGCCCTCCGGCTCTCATCTGCATAAAGACAAAATCCATGCCTGTATAAGCCTGTGTAATATCGGTCGTGTAAGAAAAGTCCAGTTCAGGAAACCGCTCGCGAAAAAGTATCTCGCCGTATTTTCCAATCGGCTCCTGGCGCTCTGGATCAATGTCAAATAACACCAGTTTATTCAGTGGAAACTCCTCGCGAAGCCGTACAAAAGACTTCAGAAATCCAAGTGTATAAGTGCTGCCGCCGCCTACGATACATACGTTATAAGTTTTCATAATTAACTTCCTTTCTGTTTGCTTTTTTCTCGGTATCTGTTTCTCACATGTGATGAACGTAGTATAGCGTGTTTTTCGTGTGATGTAAATATTTTTTCAAAAAGCAGGAAGGCATTCCAATATTTAGTATTTGTTACTTATATAGTAATTTTTTACATTTGAGATTTTCATTGATTCCTCCGGCATTGCGGGTTATAATAGACTTACAGAATAAATTTTGCAGACAGCCTTTTGATTCCCCACAAATACAAAAGGAGAAGCCTATTGAACACCGAATTAAGCAACACCGTCAGCGCCGCCGGTGCCGATGCCCAGTATGATGAGCTGGCAAAGCACCTGCTCGGCAGCAAACGGATACTGGCGCATATTCTGAAAGGCACAGTCCGTGAATTCTATGGAATGAACCCGGATGACATCATTCCCCTGATTGAACAGGGGCCTTTCATCAGCACGGTTCCGGCTGAGCCCGGAATGACAAATGCGGCTGCGGAAAATAACGGCACGCGGATTACCGGACTGAATACGGAAAATTCCGAGATTCACGAAGGATTGATACGGTTTGACATTATTTTTTATGTGCGCATGAAAGACGGGATTTCCCGGGCTGTTATCAATATCGAAGCCCAGAAAGACGAACCCTGCGGCTGCCACATTTTAAACAGGGCTGTTTTTTATACAAGCCGCCTGATTTCTTCCCAGAAAGAGCGGGATTTTGTTAAAATGAAATACAATGACATAAAGCGCGTGTTTTCCATCTGGGTCTGCATGAACACGGACGAAAACAGCCTGTCGCATATCCACCTGGCAAAAGACGACCTGCTCGGCTGCGGCCGTTGGAAAGGAAGGCTTGACCTTTTCAATATTGTCATGATCGGCATTGCGGAAAATTTTTCAGAAAACAGCGGGCCGCGCAGTCTGCACCGGCTGCTCGGCACCCTGCTGTCGGCAGAACTGCCTGCTGATGAAAAGCTTTATATTCTGGAAACGGAATTTGACATTCCTGCAGACGACAGAATCAGAGAGGATGTGAGTGAAATGTGCAACCTGAGCCAGGGTATTTTTGAAAAAGGCGAGGCCCGAGGCCGGGCTATAGGTCAGACCATAGGAGAAGCCAGAATTATTCTAAATATGTTTAAAAATGGTCTCACAGCAGAGCAGATAGCAGCTACTGCAGATAAGACCATTGAAGAAGTCCAAAATATTATCATAAACAGTACACCCGAAACATACAGTCCGAATAAAACACCTGTCTAAAAAGACAGCACTCCCCGCAAATCTGTGTGCTTCATGCATTCAGACATCACGCACACTCCCTCTGCGCCTGCCTGAATGCATTCTTCTGCATTCCCGGCATGAATGCCGCCCAGCGCATACACCGGAATCTGCACTGACCTGCAGACTTCATTCAAAAAAGAAAGTCCTCTGGGCGGCAGTCCGCGTTTACAGTCTGTGGCAAATACATGCCCGGCTGTCAGATAAGATGCCCCGGCTGCCTGGGCCTGTCTGGCTTCTTCCTTCGAATGCACAGATGCCCCGATAACAGAAAAAAATCGTTTTTGTTCATCCGCCAGAGCCAGAAGCTGCTGCAGCGGCAGATGCACCGCTGCAGCCTTCAAATGCACTGCTGCCTGGGGATAACCATGCACAATGCACGGCACACCGTAATCTGCGCAGATTTTCATCACCCGGGCGGCAAGCTGTTCATATTCAGGCTGCGGCAGATCCTTTTCCCTGATAATCACTGCTTCAGGTCCGGTAAGCGCTATCTGCCTGATTTGTTCAAAATAATCCTGCACCGCCAGATGACGGTTTGTAATACATCTTATTTTAATTTTCTCCTGCATCTTTCCTCCTAAGGCCGCATGACTGTGCAGCCTGTCCCCTCGCTTACGCCATTCCTTTCCGGCAGTTCCAGGACATTTTTCAATCACCCGGATATCAGACTTTCTTCCTGCCAATCAGGACACATAAATATAATCATTCAAAACCGGCTGCAGTCCCTCTGACGCAATATCTTTGTACATCTGCCCAAAACTCCGGCTATCTGAGATTTCAAACTGTTCATCTCCCGTATCTTCTTCCTGAATGCCGTGATACTTGCTCTCATGGTCGCCGATACCCGTAGATACTCCGGCGGATACTTTTGTCGCTGCAATTTTTACAATCCCGTCCCGAAAATGCTTCTGTTCTCTGGAGGATACCGTAATTCCCACATAAGGCAGAAAGATGCGGTATGCGCAGAGAATCTGGCACAGCTGTGTTTCATGCACATCCTGCGGATTGATTTTGTCGTTATTCACAATCGGCCGAAGTCTCGGACAGGACAGAGAATATTCCACATGCGGATATTTCCGCTGCAGATAGTATATATGCAGCGCCGAAGCAAGCGCATCTTTACGAAAATCCGAAAGGCCAAGCAGCGCCGAACAGGCAATGCCCCGCATGCCGCCTAAAATCGCACGCTCCTGGGCATCGAAACGATACGGAAATACCCGCTTATGTCCCATCAGATGCAGTGTTTCATATTTATCTGCGTCATAAGTTTCCTGAAACACCGTAATATAGTCCGCGCCGCATTCATGCAGATACCGGTAATCGCTGCTGTTTACCGGATAGATTTCCAGCCCGACATTCCGAAAATATTTTGCAGCCAGCTTACAGGCGCTTCCTATATAGGAAAGGCTGCTCATCTTATGGCTCTCGCCTGTTAACAGCAGTATTTCCTCCATGCCGGATTCTGCAATCACCTGCATCTCATGTTCGATTTCTTCCATTGTAAGCCGCTTGCGCGAAATATCATTGTAGCAGTTAAACCCGCAGTATACGCAGTAATTTTCACAGTAATTCGCAATATATAAAGGCGTAAACAGATAGACCGTATTGCCAAAATGCCTGCTCGTTTCTAATTTTGCTCTGGCTGCCATCTCTTCCAGATGCGGCTGCGCAGCCGGAGACAGCAGCGCCTTAAAATCTTCCACGCTGCAGGTTTCCCGCATCAGGGCGCGGCGCACATCAGCGTCCGTATAGCTGTCATAATCATAGCCGCGCATCTGTCCCAGCACCTTATCCATAATATCGGACGAAATCTGTTCCATCCCTTCCATATATGCCATATGGTCTGTCCTTGCGGACGGGTCATGTTCCAGACGGTGTTTGCGGCTCAGCGCTTCTTTTGTTAATTTATCAGAATCTATGTAAAACTGGTTCTGTGGCATTATTTTCCCTCTTTTCTCTCCATCCTTAGTCCCTCAGAAATCCGGTCAGAGGGTCTGAGGCAGACGCACCCCGCTCAAGCACTCTTCCAAGCCCGGCCAGATATGCGCTCCGGCCTGCCTCAATGGCATTTTTAAAAGCGCCCGCCATAAGCGGAATATTCCCGGCAGTCGCAATGGCAGTATTTGCCATAATCGCCGCCGCACCCATTTCCATTGCTTCACACGCCTGAGACGGCCTGCCGATTCCCGCATCTACAATAATCGGAACATCGATTTCGTCAATCAGAATCTGGATAAATTCTTTTGTCGCAAGTCCTTTATTCGAACCAATCGGCGACGCTAACGGCATAACCGCCGCTGCACCCGCATTTACTAAATCCCTTGCCGTATACAAATCGGGATACATGTATGCCATTACCACAAACCCTTCGCTGGCAAGCTGCTCTGTGGCTTTTACCGTCTCCGCATTATCCGGCAGCAGATATTTGCTGTCCTTCATAATCTCTATTTTAACAAAATCCCCGCAGCCTAATTCCCGCGACATGCGCGCAATCCGCACAGCCTCCCTTGCATCCCTCGCGCCGGAAGTGTTTGGAAGCAGCGTAACTCCTTTCGGAATATAATCCAGGATGTTTTCATTCTTCTTCGTATTGGTTCTGCGCACGGCAAGTGTTATCATCTGCGCTCCGGCATTTTCTACTGCTGCCTGAATCAGTTCCATGGAATATTTCCCGGAACCGAGAATAAAACGTGATGAAAATTCTTTGTTACCTAATCGAAACGTGTCTTTTTCTGCTGGCATAACAAATACTCCTTTTCCTTAATGTCATTTCTGATACTGACGGGTAAAATCTGCCCGATTGCCGGTTCTTGTTTCTACGCAGCCTTCCGGCAAAACGATGGCTGATTCCGGTTTCAGCCGCCGCCTACAAAGCTTACTATTTCGACTGCATCGCCATCCTGCAGTACGTATTCAGCATAACGGCTCTTTTCTATCATTTCTTCATTGCATTCTACTGCAATCCCTTTCAGCGCATAATGGTTTTGTTCCAGATAATCCAGCAAAACCATTCCTGCGGCGGCTTCTTGTTTTCCATTGATGCGGACCATATCGCTATCCTCCTTTTTTCTGATATGAAAGTTATATGAAATCAGATGCTGGAATGTTTTTCCTCGCGGTCTGAGATGCTCTTTTATGAAAGTTTCTGGCATGGCAATATGCGAAAAAAAAGCTGCATAAAGAAGTTTACACCCTAGGTGGTGTACCCCTTTATGCAGCTTTTGACTGCGTGCCTGAAATTAATTATACAGAATAATTTGCTACAGACATCAATCAATGAACTATAGCTAGTTTACTTCATTTTTTTGGGGTTGTCAAGAGATTTTTTAAGTTTTTGAAAGTTTCTGGAAGAAGGGGGGGAGGGGTTGGCTTCGCGGACGCCGGGAAAGGGGTTTTGCATGGTCTTCCTGCGGCGGCTCCAGAATGTTAAGAATCTCTAAGCATTCTGCATCTGCACTATGGCAGCGGACGGGACGCGGCACCTATTCGCCCTGGCTGAATGCCAGCAGCTACTGGTGCC
>CANDJC010000083.1 GCA_947384955.1 uncultured Eubacterium sp.
CCGTCCGGGGCCACAGCGTAAATGCAGAATGCTTAGGGATTCTTAACATTCTGGAACCGCCGCAGGAAGACCGTGCAAATCCCCTCTCCCGGCGTCCGCGCCGCCACAATCCCTCTCCCGGCGTCCGCGCCGCCACAATCCCTCTCCCGGCGTCCGCACCGCCACAATCCCCCTCCCGGCGTCCGCACCGCCACAATCCCCCCTCTTGCCCACACCCAAAAATTCCCTCCATCACCCAAAAAAAGGAACCCCGCAGACCACCTCCGCAGCATTCCTTTTTCCCACATTTTTTATAACATCTTTATCCTTTAACCGCTCCCGACATTCCGTCAACATAATATTTTTGCAGGAACATAAACAAAATCGCAATTGGAATAGAAATAAGCACAGCTCCGGCTGCAAAGCTCGTATACCAGTTATCAATGTACTCTTTTTCGAGCATTCTCCAAAGTCCGATTGCCACCGTATAATAATCCGCATTCGCACGGCAGATTACTTTTGCAAAAATAAAATCTACCCACGGCCCGATAAAAGCAGTCAGTACCGTATAAACAATAACCGGCTTGCTCAAAGGCAGTGTAATTCTCCAGAAAATCTGCCATCTCGTACATCCGTCAATGAGCGCTGCTTCATCAATCGCCAGCGGAATTGTATCAAAAAATCCTTTCGCAATCTGAAATCCCAGTCCCGCGCCGCCGGAATAGCATAAAATCAGCGCCAGACGGATTAAGCCGCCTTCGGAAAGGCCGAGTGCTTTTAAAATAAAGTATACCGCAACCATGGACATAAATCCAGGAAATAACCCTAAAATCATAGCCATATTCATATAAGGCTTGCGCAGCCTGAATTTCAGCCTGGACAGACAGTAGGACACCGCCAGCGTATATAAGGTCGACAGCAGGCAGGAGCATACGGCAATAATCAGTGTATTGACAAACATTTTCGGAAAGTTCAGTATCGTAGTATCGGTAAACAGCTTGATATAGTTATCCAGCGTATAGCCCTTTGGAAAGAACGACGATACATAGGAACCCTTTTCTGCGCGGAAGCTGGTCAGCACCACCCAGAAAATCGGAAATACCCAGACTGCCGCTAAGACTGCCAGAATGATGTGGACCACGGTATTCGTAACAAATTTTTTCTGCGATGCAGACTGTAATTTCTGTTCTGACATTTTAAAATCCTCCTTCCTCTTTGTACGATTTGCTGTTGCGGTATGCAAGCAGGGACACGGCCGCTAAGATAACAAACGTCAGGATGCCGATAACCGCGCCGACATTGTAATACTGTTTGTCAATGGTCAGCTTATACAGCCAGGTAACTAGCAAATCCGTGCTTCCGGCTGTCGATGCCAGGTTTGTTACCGGGTCGCCGCCTGAGAGCAGGTAAATAATGTTAAAGTTGTTTACGTTTCCTGTAAATGTCGCAATTAAATAAGGCGTTGTAATGTAAAGCATATAAGGCAGTGTAATTTTCGAAAAAATCTGTACCGTATTTGCACCGTCTATTTTTGCCGCTTCATACAGCTCGCCCGGAATATTCTGCAAAACGCCGGTCAGCTGAAGCAGTGTATACGGCACGCCGACCCAGATGTTTATCACAATAATGGTCACTTTTGCCCAGAGCGGGTCTGTAAAAAACGGCAGCGAGCTGTCTGAAGCAATCCACCCCAGATTACGCAGCAGCACATTGACAGCGCCGTCCGGCTGCAGCATCGTACGCATAATTAACAGCGATACGAATGACGGAACCGCACAGGATAAGACAAAGCAGAATCTCCAGAACGATTTTGCCTTTGTGCCCGGACGGTTGATGACCATCGCAAGAATCATTCCAAATATATAGTTTGTAAACGTTGCAAAAAACGCCCAGATAATCGTCCACGCCAGCACAGACCAGAACGTGCTTCCCAAAATACTGCTGGAATCAAATAACGTACGGAAGTTCTCCAGTCCTACCCAGTCAAACAGCACGAGATGATTGTCAAGCTTGCTGTAATTGGTAAACGCCATGCAGATCATAAACACCAGAGGCAGCACTGTCAGCCCGAAAATAAATACCAGCGGCGGCGTCATCAGAAGTTTCTGGACATTTTCATGCAGAAGCGTCCTTAAATCTTCCCCAAATGTATTGACATGCTTTCCTTCTTTGTCCAGACATTCTGCCTGATACGCGCTCTTTAACGATTCGCGCCAGACAAAGAACATCAAAATGCTGAGCATAATCGTCGCCACGCCGTACAAAAGAATCAGCACGGAATTATCCCCCTGCGTATATTCATAAATCTGCAGCGCTTCGTTCCAGACCTCTTCCTGCTCAATGCTTCCCAGGGATGGCAGCATGGCAAGGCAGTGAAAACCGTTTGTAATCATAAACGCAAGATATAAAACCTCTGCTGCCAGAAACAGCGCTCCTTTTACCGCCTGCTTATGTAACATATTTCCCAGACCCATCACAAGCATGGAAAGCTTTGTCTCTGTGCCTCCTTCTTTTATGGCCGCTACAGCCGTATATGGAGTCGGGAATTCATTTACTCTTTTCTGAAACAGTTCCATTTTCGCATCTCCTTTCCCAGATTAAATGCCGTCGCTGTTCATGGCATCGTTCATTGCTTCGGTCTGTTCCTCTGCATTCTCATGTGTAATCGTCTTATTGCGGATTCCCTTGCCCATATTTTCTACCGGAGTCCAGCAGTTCGACATCCTGCCCACGGTCGGCTGCAGAATCGACGTATTGTTAAACGTATCGTTCTGGGCATTGACCAGCGCATCCGAAGCAATATCCCCTTCACTTAACAGCTGAATATTACAAGGCACCACCGTTTCCAGCTCATAGCGGAGCCTCTGCGCTTCTGCGGAGCCAAGGTAAATCGCCAGCTGAATGCTTGCCACCATATGCTTTGACTTTGCGTTGACCCCGATTACCTTCGAGCCGGCATACGAATACATCTGCTTTTCCTCTCCGTTCAGCGTATAAGTCGGCAGCGATGTCACGCCCATATTTTCCCCTAAAATCTCCTGCAGGTTGGAAGCCTCCCACGAGCCGCTGAACATGGCACTGATGCTGCCGTCGCGCATTCCCGCAATGCCCGAGCCGTCGGCATCCACTACAAAGTTCGGATTTTCCATTAAATCAATCAGGTAATTGGTCACTTCCAAAGCCTTCCCGCCGCCGAAATCAACTCCGGCTTCTTCATTCGTCCCGTCCTCAAACAGCGTACAGCCGTTGCCGATATAAAAGGCCGGAAGATACCAGGAATTGGTAAACGGAAACGACACCACGCCTTTTTCTAACATCCGGTCTAAATTTTTCACATCCTCCTCGCTGAATACCCGCTTGTCATAATACATAAACCAGGTATTGGTCGTAAACGGCACGCCGTAAATATATCCGTCCATGCTTACCGAATCCGCTACCGCTTCCGAATTGGTGTTTAAAATCTCTTCCGCATAAATTCCGCCAAACTTTGCCGCTGCCTTTGCATTGCGAAGCGTCGTAATATGGTCGTTGGCATACATAAAGACATCCGCGCTGGCTTCCGCGTCCTGCGCTACCGAATCCGCCGACGTCGCCTCATCCGCTACGCCGTATACAAACTCAATATCGTACTCCGGATGCTGCTTTGCAAATTCATTGCAGCACGTCTGCAGCCATTCCCCTTTGTCCTTGGACTGGTCGCCGGAAGGAGCCCACACCATAAGGCGCATCTGCTCATACCCCCCCCCGCCCGTTTCAGACCGTCCGCAGCCGCTTAAGGCCAGTATTCCCGTAAGCACAGCCAAAAGAACTGCCAGGCGTTTTTTCAAAACCTTATTCATCGCTTTTTTCATGCTTTCTCTGTCCTCCTTGTGAAAGTTTCGTTTCGTTTAGTTTCGTTAAAGCTATAATACCACCATTTTTTTCATTTGTAAATAATTATTTTCATAAAAATTTCATATTTTTTTAAGATACAGATGTCACTTTCACGAAACATTGCTAAATTATCCGTTTTTCCGCTGAATTTTCTGTGCAGTATTGCTTTTTCCCATTCTTTTCTGTATAATGATGGATAACGAAACACAGGAGGACTTCATATGCCTACAATCAATGATATTGCAGCCAGGCTGGGTGTAGCAAAAAGCACTGTTTCCAAAGCAATGAACAATGCCGACGACATCAGCGAATCGCTCCGCAAAAAAGTGCTGGAAACCGCAGTCGAAATCGGTTACGAAAAAACACGAAACAAAAAAAACAGTCCCAGAAAACTCTGTGTCCTGGTTGAAAACATGGATTATAAAAGCCCTTCCGGATTCGGACACGACCTGGTACTCGGCTTTGAACAGATGGCAGTCCCGGCCGGCTGGCAGGCAGATGCCGTTATGATTACAAACGAACTGCAGGAACAGACATCCTATGAAGTATTTATGTTAAGCCACCGCTACGAAGGGTCTTTTATACTTGGATTATCCTTATTAGACCCATGGATGAAGGACCTTCAGACCGCAAAAACACCCGCTGTCCTTTATGATAATTACATACAGGACAACCCGTTTGTTTCTTATGTCGGCGTAAATAACATCGAAGGCTTTAAAATGGCTGTTTCTTATTTAAAAGAGCTCGGACATACCCGGATTGGATATCTGGGCGGAGATATGAATTCTTTTATCAGCAGGGAACGCTACCAGGCTTATCTGAGTGCCATGGAACAGCACGGCCTTGCGACAGACGAAACACTGACCGGACATTCGTATTTTGTTTCGGAATGCACCCACAAATACCTGCCCGTCCTGTTAGAGCATCAGGTTACAGCCATCCTGTGCGAGCATGACCTGCTGGCAAATTCCGTCATGGTGCACTGCATGGAATGCGGATACAAAATCCCGGACGATATCAGCATTATCGGATTTGACGATGCCGCATTCAGCGCCTTTACACAGCCGCCTCTTACGACAATCCGCCAGAACCGGAATGCGCTGGGCAGATGCGGCTATTATGCACTGGCAAGCCTTTTAGACCAGACGTTTATCAGCTCGCTGCTGCTGCGGGCGGAGCTGGTAGTAAGGGAGTCTGCGGGAAAGGCGAAATAAAAACTTCATATCTCTGATGACCTGCTTATAGACTTTTCAGAAATCAGCCGGCAGTCAGATATATAAAAGCAGGCGTGTGCTGCTGCACATGCCCGCTTATTCTATGGCTGTATGGTATCTAATACTTTCTCCACATCCCCTGCAAGCTTCCGGTATTGCTTTACCGCATCCTCTGACACGTCTTCCATCTGCACTGCCTTTGGAATGGAAACTACGTAATTCATATCATTCCATCTGCCTTCCAGCCTCCAGGCCGTCATCTCCTCATAGGAGTCGTCTTCAAACCGCATAACGGAAAACAGCCAGCCTTTTTTTGCTTCATCATAGCATTTCTTAGCGTAAAATGCCACACAAGAATCACTTTCCTCTGTAATATAGCTGTCTTTCCAGCCAGCCGGCAGCTTCAGCCAGAAATCAGAAGCCTCATAAATGGAATTTCCTTTTCTTTCTTTTTTAACCGGCTGGATAGAAGCCGCTGCCTCCCGTGCTCCTGCGACAATCCCGCGATACTGTTTCTGCGCCGCCTTTGAAGCTCCCATTATCTGCACATCCGTCGGAAACAGCGCGACATAACTGTATCCGTTCCATCTGCCTTCCAGCTCATAATCCGGCATATCCATATAAGAGTCATCCCTGTACCGTGCAATGGAAAACAGCCAGCCTTCCTTTGTTTCCTTATAGCACTTTTTAGAATAAAACGCCACATAAGAGCCGTGCTTCTTATCCCTGCTGGCTTTCATTACATACTGATTCTTCCAGTCCGCCGGAAACTTCAGCGTAAAATCGGAAGCCGCCTTTACTGTAATTTTCTTATCCGCAGCTAAAGCTATCATATTTTTCATGGAAACGCATTCATTTCCAGCCGCAAGAAACAGGGCTGCTGCCAGCAAAACAGCTCCCATCCTCTGCAATAATTTTTTCATTCTGTATGTCTCCTTTCTGCATTTTTATTTTGCAGATTAACCACAAACATCATAACCCATGCCGCTCCATAACCAAAGGCCGCGCAGCATGCTCCTGCAAACCAGAAAACTGATGCGATTACACCAAGCCCGCTGAAAATATCTCCATACGGTGCTGACAGCGTAATAATTCCAGAGACAATAAAAACAATGGGAAGAATCAGCGTTCCATGCCGCAGAATCCTGTTTTTTATGTTACGGCATAATATGCTCTGCACAATAAAAGAAACCGCTGCCGGAGCAGTCAAAAACAATAGTAAATGCTTCATCTTTATTCTCCCTTTATCTTCTCTGCCTGACCTTATCTATTCCAGATTTTCAAAAACCCGGGCAGCTTCATTTCAGCGTATTTTTGTGAAAATCTGAACAGGATATTATATTTACACCAGTTTTAAGTTTTTCTGATTTTAACATATATTTGTGTTTTTGCTGAAAAAGCTTTCTATCATATTCAGCCATAAGCCGGGTTTCAGTGTGAATACATTTTTAAAATATTTTACCTGCAATTTCTAATGCATTTTTCATACATACATAATACAATCTTCATTATAATATGGCAGCAATGAATCATGCGTAACCAGTTTTAACTCTTCATATTTTGCCTGCGCCAGCAGCAGTCTGTCAAACGGATCATTATGTTTTGGTGCAGCTGATGTTCTTTTCAGTGTTTTTAATAAAAATATGTGCCCATTCTTTACAGGCAGCTGGACAAACCCTGTTTTTTGGCACAGCCCGGCAAATTCTTCCTCCGGTACAGGCATCTGTTCCGGTTTGATCCTGTGCTTAATTGCAACTTCCCATACTGAAACGATACTATAAAACACCTTATTTTCCACGGATTCAAGAAGTTCTATAACATCCCCGGATAATTTTCCGGTGTCAGCAACAGCCCATAATGCGATATGAGTATCCAGTAAAATATTCATATTCACTTTACCCCAAACATTTCTGATATTTCTTCATTGCTTCCATCTATATCATCCGGAATCGTATACTGCCCATTCGCGATACCCAGTGTCCTTTTAGATTTAGATGAAACCAGGTGCATTGTAAAAGGCATTCCTTTTTCTTCAACACTCTGCCTTGCGAATATTCTCACTACCTCTGCAAAAGACGTCCCCAGCTGTTTATACAGTAATTCTGCCTGTTCCTTTAATTCTGAATCCATCCTTACCTGTAGTGTAGCCTCCTTAGCCATGATAACCGCCTCCTTCTTAATACAATTATAATACATTAGTATTACATTATCAACCTTTATATGCAGAAATTACACAGACCGTCTCTTCACCAGATTCGTATGCACCTCCAGCTTCACCGGCACAAACCTTTTTGCATCCATGATTTCAAACAGCCTTCGCGCCGCCATCTCCCCCATATAATATTTCGGCACATTCACTGTAGTAAGCCCCGGCTCCACATAAGCGCACATCGGTACATTATCAAACCCAATCACAGCAATATCCTCCGGGATACGGTATCCCGCTTTCTGCAGCGCCTTCACCGCCCCAATCGCAATCAGGTCATTATCTGCGAAATAACAGGACGCAGGCTCTTCCCCGCTTTCCAAAATTTCCGTCATATCAGCAAACGCACCTTCCACAGACGGCGACAGCCTGTGCACTACAGATTTCGAACTGGACATGCCGTTCATGCGCACAGCTTTGTAAAACCCGTCTGCACGTTCTTCAAAATTGCTAATCGGATAAGAAGAACGCAGATATCCGGGCTGTGCTTTGCATCTCGAAATCAGATAATTTACAGCCAAAAATGCCCCCTGCACATTATTGATTAAAATACAGTCTTTTTTCGCGTCGCTCAGATACACATCCAGCATTACAAGCGGAAGATTCAGTTTCTGAAATGCCCTGAAATCTTCGCCGGACATTTCCGTTCCAAGCAGTATCAGCCCCGCAGAGTCTGAATACTGAATATCCTCCACCTGTCTGTCCAGCGTTTCATCTGCATATAAATACGTAATGTTCAGCTTATACCCTTTCTCCTTGCAGGTATTCTGGATGCCTTCCGTTAATTCATGAAAAAACGGCGTGTCGGTAACAATGGCGCCGTGTTTGCTGAACAAGGCAAACGTAACGCTTCCTCCTGCCTTCGTTTTGCTGGAAATTCTTGTAAAGTCATATCCGTATTTCTCTGCTGCTTCTAATACGAGCTGCCTTGTCTTTGTGCTGACACCTGCTTTTCCGTTTAGGGCAAGAGAGACGGCGGATGCTGAGAGATTCATTTTTTTTGCTAGTTCTTTTGCGGTGATTGCCATTGAGGTACCTCCTTGATAGGCTTGTTAGCTGGATGGGGAAACGGACGCTGGATGGAGAAAGGTTTTCCTGCTGATGTTCCGCTTCCAAAAAGCAGGAAGTTCTAAGTTTTCTGCGCTAGGGTTCTGGCTGCGGACGGACCGGCGCCTGATGCCCTGGCGTTTTTGGCTGGATGTAAGCTGTGGCGCTGGCAGGCGCCTTTTGGGGCTTCAGAGTTTTATCTTGCAGCAGGCAGTGAGCCCCAAATCCTGTGTACTGAGCAGAAAACTAAGAACTTCCAGCTTTTTTCCAGAGTCACATCAGCAAGAAAACCTTTCTCCATCCAGCTGATTTTGTGTGAATTTAAGTTAATACCTGTATTCAATTTAGTCGATTTTATCATTTTTTAGCAAAATCAGAACTATATATTGTTCTTAGTTATGGCTGTATATCTATATGTAGTATGAAATCAAAAACTTGTAAACTGGCAGTTAATCTATCCAGCTGATTTTGCATAAATTTTTTATATATCATTACCAGTTTACAGGTTTTTGATTTCATACCATATATTGATTATGCAGCAACAGCTAAATACAATATATAGTTCAAATTTTCACTAAAATACTCTGAAACCAGAAAATCTGTAAACTGGTATTAAAATCATCTGATTTATACAAAAAGCCAAAACAAATATATAGCCAGAGTGCAGATACAAAACACTGGTTTTTTATATCCATAATATTGACAAGAGGTATGCAGAAATATCACAAGATATAGTGTTGAAAATGCCATTTACTAACAAAAATCATCTGCACCCATACAGCCAGCTTAAAACTAAAATCCAGCAATCCCTGACCAATATAAAACACCCTTGCGCAGCCATATTTAAAACGCCGAATTCTTCACTGTCAGCCGGAGGGAGGAGATGTTTCCTTTCTGATGTGACTCTGGAAAAAAGCTGGAAGTTCTTAACTTTCTGCTCAGTACACAGGATTTGGGGACGCGTAACTGACCGTCTGATAAAACCCCGAAGTCCCCAAAAGGCGCCTGCCAGTGCCACAGCTTACATCCAGCCAAAAACGCCAGGGTATCAGGCGCCGGTCCGTCCGCAGCCAGAACCCCGGCGCAGAAAGTTTAGAACTTCCTGCTTTTTGGAAGCGGAACATCAGAAAGGAAACATCTCCTCCCTCCGGCGTGCCGAAAACTCTCCCCCCTCTTGCTTATGAAACATTATAAATTACCCCAGGAAATTTTGCAACTATTCAGTAAATAATTTAGTAAAATTCACTCAATAAATTAATGAAATTGAGCCAGCTGCTTTATATAATATCCCCATCAAGTAAAACACAGGCAGCAAAAAAGACACACCCGCATCGGATACTGACATCACACTAAAATACCGCCAGAATCCCGTCCGCGGTCTCAAAATCACTGCCTGACAGAAAATTACAGGAGGAAACGTACATGCAGAACATTAAAATCGGATTTGCACCCACACGCAGAAGCATTTTTTCAGCGCCGGACGCCGTAAAATACGCAGACCTGACAAGGAAACGCCTAAAAGAACTCGGAACAGATTTTGTGGATATCAGTGATATTTCCGCAGACGGCCTGCTTCACAACGAACAGGACCGTATCAAAATCGCCGAAAAATTCAAAGCCGCCGGAGTCGACGGACTGTTTTTCCCGCACTGCAACTTCGGCACAGAATACGAAGCCGCAAGGCTTGCAAAAGAACTCGGCGTTCCGGTGCTGCTCTGGGGCCCGCGGGATGAGCGCCCGGATGAAAACGGCATCCGTCTGCGGGACAGCCAGTGCGGACTGTTCGCAACCGGAAAGGTACTCCGCCGTTTTCAGGTGCCGTTTACCTATCTTTGCAACTGCAGGCTGGAAGATGCCGAATTTGAGCGGGGCATCCGAAATTTCCTTGCCGTATGCAGCGTTGTGAAAGCCTTCCGCAGCATTAGAATCTTACAAATCGGGCCGCGTCCGTTCGATTTCTGGTCTACGATGTGCAACGAAGGCGAGCTTTTAGAAAAATTCAATATCCAGTTAGCTCCTGTGCCGCTCCCGGAATTAACCGCTGCCATGAAGGCGGCAAAAGAAGAAGGCACGCTTGTAACAGAAGTCATGGATTACTGCCGCAGGAACTTTGAGATTCAAATCAAAGACGAAGAACTGGAAAACGTCGCCGCCTTAAAAGTCGCAATACGAAAGCTGGCTGACCAGTATGGATGCACCGCAGCCGCCATTCAGTGCTGGAATGCTCTGCAGGGTGAAATCGGCATTATGCCGTGCGCGGCAAATTCCCTGTTAAATGAAGAAGGTTTTCCGGTTGTATGCGAGACGGATATCCACGGCGCCATTACAGCCGTGATGTGCGAAGCGGCCGGCATGGACGAGGCAAGGACATTTTTTGCAGACTGGACCGTCAGACACCCGGACAATGAAAACGGAGAACTGCTGCAGCACTGCGGGCCATGGCCGTTAAGCTGTGCCAGCTGCAGGCCGTCCATCGGCTATCCGCTGGCATTTGACCATCCGGGAGCAGTCGAAGCACAGGCAAAGAAAGGCGAAATGACGCTCTGCCGTTTTGACGGGGATAACGGAGACTACTCGCTGCTGCTTGGAAAAGCAAAAGGCATCGACGGACCGTATACCAAAGGCACCTACGTATGGGTAGAAGTGGAAAACTTAAAGCGCCTGGAAGCAAAGCTGGTGGAAGGCCCGTACATTCATCACTGTGTCGGCATCCATAAAGATGTCGTTCCGGCGCTGTATGAGGCATGTAAATATCTCGGGATTACACCGGATTTATATGACAATAACGAAGAAGAAGTCCGTGCATATATCCGGGGCGAATAACAGCTGCCACTTCGAACACAGACATTTCCGCGCATAAATCTGCGGAGAATAGCAGTTACCGTTTCGAGCACAGACATTTCCGCATATATATCCGCAGAAAATAGCAGTTACCGTTTCGAATACAGACATTTCCGCGCATGTACCCGCGCAAAACAACAGTTACCACTTCGAACACAGACATTTCTGTGCATATATCCGGGGAGAATGACAGTTACCCTGTCGAGCACAGATATTTTTTCATTACTGCCTGCAACTTAAAATATGAAGCATCACAAGACAATGCAGGCACAAAACAGTCAGATTATAGGATAAGGATAAGAATAGGAAAGAAAGAAGGAACAAGCATGCAAGCGTTAAAAGCAAAATCATTTGAACTGCGCCAGGCTGTTTTAGATATGATTATGCAGTCCGGCGGCGGACATATCGGCGGAGATTTTAGTGTGATGGAGATTCTTGTAAGTTTATATCACTGTCAGATGAACATCAGCCCGCAAAATATGGATGACCCTGACCGCGACTATTTTGTCATGAGCAAAGGGCATTCAGTCGAAAGCTATTACGCGGTACTCGCAGACAAGGGATTTTTCCCAATGGAACAGGTCATCCGGGAATTTTCTGCTTTCGGCTCGAAATTTATCGGGCATCCGAATAATAAGCTGCCGGGAATCGAAATGAACTCCGGCTCTTTAGGACACGGGCTCCCAGTCTGTGTCGGCATTGCGCTCGCAAACCGGATGAAAAACAGAAATAACCGGGTCTATACCGTTATGGGCGACGGCGAGCTGGCGGAAGGCTCTGTATGGGAAGGATTTATGGCAGCAGGCCATTATCGTCTGTCTAATTTATGCGCGGTCATCGACCGTAACGGCCTGCAGATTTCCGGACCGACCGAACAGGTGATGTCCCACGAAGACCTTGCCGCACGGGTAAAGAGCTTTAACTGGCATGTCATTTGCGTAAACGGCAATGATATCGATGCATTAAACGCGGCTTTTGAAGAAGCAAAGACCGTGACAGACCGCCCTTCCTGCATTATTGCAAATACCGTCAAAGGCTTCGGCGGCGGCGAAATTATGGAAAACAAGGCATCCTGGCATCATCACGTACCGACGAAAGAAGAATATGACATCATTTCAGCAGAACTGACAAAGAAAAAGGAGGCAGCGCTTTATGAATAACATTCCAAACCGCAAAGCAATCTGTGATGTCTTATTAAAGCAGGCAGAAACAGACAAAGACATTGTAGTATTATGCAGCGATTCGAGAGGCTCCGCTTCCATGGCGCCGTTTTTTGAAGCATTCCCAGAGCAGTCCGTGGAAACCGGCATTGCGGAACAAAACCTCGTCAGCATTTCCGCCGGCATGGCAAAATGCGGCATGAAGGCATTCTGCTTCTCACCTGCCAGTTTTCTTTCCACAAGAAGCTATGAACAGGCCAAAGTGGATGCGGCATATTCGAATACGAATGTCACGCTCGTCGGCATCAGCGGCGGCATCAGCTACGGCGAGCTCGGCATGAGCCACCATTCGGCACAGGATATCGCAGCCATGGCGGCCATTCCAAACATGCGCGTCTATCTGCCCAGCGACCGCTTCCAGACAGCCTGCCTGATAAAAGCGCTCCTGTCCGACGAAAAGCCATCCTATGTCCGCGTGGGCCGCAATCCTGTCGCAGATATTTATCAGGAAAACTGCCCGTTTGCAATGGATGAAGCCACGGTAATCCCGGATGCAGACCCGTCGGCGGCCGTGCCTTCTTCCGCCATGGACTGGAACAGCCTGCCGGAAGGGCTCGTAACCATTGCCGCTTGCGGAGAAATGGTACATCCGGCGGTAATGGCCGGACAGCTGCTGAAGGAAAAAGGAATTCATACGGTCATTTTAGACATGTACTGTGTCAAGCCTCTGGACGTAAACGCAGTCCTAGCTGCCGCCGCAAAATCCTCCCTGATTGTCACAGCCGAAGAGCATGCCCCGTTCGGCGGGCTCGGCTCTATGATCTGCCAGACCGTCGTGCAGCACTGCCCGAAAAAAGTAATCCCTCTCGCGCTCCCGGATACGCCGGTTATCACAGGCAAGTCACAGGCCGTATTTGACCATTACGGACTGAATGCACAGGGTATCGCCAAAACAGTATCTGACAGCCTGGCATAACCAGACGGACTCAAAACAACGCTTACCGTCTGCAAAAGCCAGAAGCTCTGTTCCCGGTTTTTCGCATCAGGCAGCAGACAGCCGATGCCTGGAAACCGGAGCTTCTGGCTTTTCAGCGAAAAAGAACTGCCTTAAGGAGTAAAAAAGTCTATGGAACACAAAAAATATATACTGGGAATCGACCAGAGCACACAGGGGACGAAAATGCTGCTGTTTGATGAAAACGGAAAAATCATAACGCGCACAGACCGCCCGCACAGGCAGATTGTAAACGATGCCGGCTGGGTTTCCCATGATATGAATGAGATTTATGAAAATATCCTCTCAGAAATCAAAGAATTGAAACAAATACTGCAAAACCATTGTGCAGAAATCGCCGCCATCGGCATCAGCAGCCAGCGGGAAACGACTGTGGCCTGGGATGAAAACGGCATTCCCTTCTGCCCGGCCATCGTCTGGCAGTGCGGCAGGGCTGCGTCCGTTGCACAGCGAATCGGTGAAGACCCTGACGCGGCGCGGCTGATTCAAAATATAACCGGGCTTCCGCTGTCGCCGTTTTTCCCCGCCTGCAAAATGCACTGGCTTTTAGAACATGACTGCAAAGATGCGGACATTCAGACGCTGCATCTTGGAACCGTAGACAGTTACCTTATTTACAGGCTGACAAACGGACGCGTATTCGCCACAGACGCATCCAATGCGTCCCGCACGCAGCTGATGGATTTAGAACACCGGTGCTGGAGCAAAAAGCTGTGCGAAATTTTCGGTATTCCGCTATCCGCGCTCCCGCAGATTTTAGACAGCAACGGAGATTTCGGAGAGACTGATTTTGACGGCATTCTGGATAAAAAAGTCCCTGTCTGTTCTGTCATGGGCGATTCGCACAGCGCCTTATACGGGCAGCACTGCCACAGGGCCGGGGAAATGAAAATTACATACGGCACAGGCTCATCGATTATGCTCAACACCGGCAGCGCAAAAACGCTCAGCGGACACGGCCTGGCCGCATCGCTTGCATGGAGTATCAACGGCCGGGCAGACTATGTGCTGGAAGGAAATATTAACTACACAGGAGCCGTTATCAGCTGGCTGAAGGATGATTTGGGGCTGATTGCATCCGCCGGGGAAGTCAATGCGCTCTGCGCTGCCGCGAACCCGGAAGATACCACGGTCATTGTGCCGGCGTTTACAGGCCTTTCTGCTCCATACTGGGAAACCCGTGTGCATGCGGGAATCTTCGGCATGAGCCGGACGACAAAAAAGGCTGAAATCGTAAAAGCAGCCACAGACAGCATTGCGCAGCAGGTTACCGATGTATTTGAAGCTATGGAACTGGATTTCGGCAAATCCATTCAGGAAGTCCGCACCGACGGCGGCCCCGTAAAAAATCCGTATCTGATGCAGCTGCAGAGCAGCCTGGCCGGGGCAAAGGTACACGCCTGCGAGACAGAAGAGCTTTCCGCCATTGGGACCGCTTATCTGGCAGGAATTACAGCCAGGCTGTATGATGAAAAAAAAGTATTTGAAAATCTTGCTTATCACTGTTATCAACCAGATATGGAGCCGGAAACTAAGAAACGCAGGCGTGATGCGTGGAAAGCGGCTGTCAGCGGTGTGCTGCAGTACGCATAGTTCCTTACGCATAGTTTCTTTTACCATACAGTATACAAATACGGGAGGCGGCAAATGCCGTATCCGCTGCATGATTTGTCAGCCTCCCGCACCGTAATGCTATATGATAACCTTCAAAATATACAGCCTGTCCTGCCTGCGGCTTACACAGCTGCTTCCATCCTGAACTGCCCGATGCCTCCCCAGCTGCTTCTATCCTAAACTGTCAGCAGTTTTTACATAGCCGCTTCTATTCGGAACTGTCAGCGGCTCACACAACTGCCTCTATCAAAAGTCTGTCACCCAGAATGATTTCCCTGATTCCGGTTTCCTTCTTTTTATTAAAATTAAAACTCAGCAGATACCCTTTCTTTAAATGAAAATAATCAAGATAAGCAGACAGCTGTTCCTCACCCCGTTCATGATAAGCATTCCCGCGCCAGATTTTCATTTCGATAATACTCTGCTCTCCATGATAATCAATCACCAGATCCATGCGTTCCCGGTTTCTTGTCTGTGCTTCTACATAGCAGTTTCCTGTGCCATTTATAATCGGACGCAGAAACAGCATAAAATATTTTCTTCCCTCATCCTCCAAAAATGCTTCATCCGGTTCGCCGTATAAATCATGAAACGTTTCGATAAACTTTTCAAGCACAAGCCGTACATTTAAGTGTCCGTCTACCGTAAACTGATTTTTCTGCCGCGCACTTTCTGTATAGATGCTGCTGTTTTGTTCTTTAAAATCGAGCAGGAATTTATTATACAGCCGCATCTCAAAAATCCTGTTTGCCAGAAGAACCTCAGAATTTTTTATTTTGACAAATCCAAACATCTGTGCATTCTGAACGGATACATCATCCGGATTATATGCAATCCCCTGTCCTAAAAACAGCAGCCGCACAATCACCCGATTCAGTTCTGGAAAATCATTCAGTTTATTCATCAGTGACTGAAACAGCGGATTCTGGTCTTCTAACAGCATTTTCACCGCAGTTAAAAATGCCTCTTTTGTCCACCGGCAGTCCGTAATCCGCTCATCCATAAACCTGCAAAGACGCGAAATCAGGTAAGGATAGCCGCCCGTATAATCATACAGCATCGATGCCATCTGCCAGACGTCCATCCCTGTGCGGTAATCCGATTCATATTCCTCAAGCATGCCTTTGATATCTTCTGCCGAAAAACTCATATCCACAAGAAAATCTGCCGCAATATTCCACGGACTGTTTTCCTTAAAGTTCTCCTGCGGACGGATTTTCCTTTTCATATTCCGGACATCATAAACCCCCGCCAGTATTACCGAATGAAAAACAGCCGTCCGGTTTCTTTTCAGATAATAAGCCCGCAGCTGAGAAAGAAAATCAATAAATACCTGGTTATTTGCAGCGGAATCCGCTTCGTCAGCAATAAAAACTATTTTTTTATCCGATTCCCTGCAAAGCATGCACAATGTCCGAAACAGTTCAGACAGCGAAACATTCCCTGCCTGTCTGGATGCGTACAGCTTCAGTTTATCTCCTGCTTCTTTCGGCATATGCCTGATACAGTCTGACAATTCTCCTGAAAGAGCTGCTGCAAAATTAGCTTCCGATTCAAAGTCAGTATAGCTTAACGTCTGAAAATCCAGATGGATAACTTCATATTCCGGTTCCAGCATATCGGCAAGCGCATTTAAAATCGTTGTTTTCCCATACTGCCTTGCCCTGTTTATCGTAAAATATTTTCCTGCATCTACCATGGATTTGATTTCATTCAGACGGCTGGATAAATCAGCCATGTAATGCAGCTTCTTATCACAGCAGCCCTCTGTATTAAAAACCTTTGACATTCCTGCCACACTCCTTCCCGTAAATCAAATACTTCCTCCCGGCTCACAGCCTCTGCGCCGTTTACTGTTACACAGACGCTTCGATTAAAACCTTATCCCCTATGCGCTTCTCCCATACGCCAGTCTGTTTCTTTTTATTAAAATTGAAACTCAGCAGATACCCTTTCTTTAAATGGTACGCATCCAGATATTCTGTCAGCTGTTTTTCTCCGCGCTTATGATATTCTGTACCATGCCATATTTTCATTTCTATTACAAACTGTTCCCCTCCGTAATCCACAATGACATCGGTTCTGCAAAGATCCCTTGTCTGCGCTTCAATATAATAATTGCCGGTTCCATTAATAATAGGCCTTAAATAAAGCAGAAAAAGCCTTCTGCCAGTATCTTCTATAAAAGAATCGCTGCATCCATGGTACAGTTCCTGAAAATGCTCCACAAATTTTTCCAAAACACGACGCATATTCAGGTGTCCGCCGATGATAAACTGGTTTTTATCTCTCAAAGATGCTTTATAAATATCCATGTTCTGCATGTCAGCTGAAGACAGATAATAGTTGTACAGCCTTGTTTCAAAAATCCGGTTCGCCATTACTGCGGTTCCATTTTGATTTTTAATAAAACCAAACATTTCTGCAATATCGACTGCCGGAATATCGGGATTATAGGCAATCGCTGTTCCGGTAAACAGAAGGTTTTTCAGCATCCCATTCAGCTGTGGTTCATCTGCCAGCTTTCCTGTCAGCGAATCAAACAGCGTATCTTTTTCTGCCAGCATCATCCTTTCCGCCAGAAAAAATCCCTCTCTCGTCCATGCGGTTTTTTTCCCTCCATAAACCTCGCTGATATCCTCATCCAGCAGCTTGCAAAGCGCTGATACCAGATACGGATACCCTGAAGTATCATCATAAATCATTCCTGCCATTTCATCCAGATTCATGCCCGTATGCCAGTCTTTCTCGTATTCTTTTAACATTCCAGCTATTTCACTTTTATGAAAGCTCATATCCACTTTAAATTTCGCTGCAATATTCCAAGGGCTGTTTGTTTTATGATATTCATCCCGGCGGATTTTTCGTTTCAAATTCCGGATATCATACACACTCGCTAAAATAACTGACTGAAACGTTACTGTTCCTGCCGCTTCCCGTTCCAGATAAAAACTTCTAAGCTGTGCAAGAAAATCAAGAAAAATCTGATTATCCGACGCACTGTCTGCTTCATCAATCATCATGACAGCCGGTTTTTCTGACAATTCACAAAACTGCTGCAGCAGGCAGAACAGCTTTTGCAAATCGAAATCCTTTGGCCTTTTTTCCTCTGTTTCCCTCAGCCTGCGCAAAGCTTTCTCATTCTTTTCCATACCCCGGCTAAAAAGTCCCGCCCCTTTGATAAAACAGGAAACAAATGAAATAGAAAATGTATATTCATCTTGATAGGCAGCATTTCCGAGTGACTGAAAATCCATCCATATCACGGCATATTCCTCTGCCAGGGCGTCCGCCAGAGCGTGCAGCATTGTCGTCTTTCCATACTGTCTCGCTCTGTTTATCACAAAATAACTTCCTTCCTCTATCATTCTGCGGACTGCCGCAACCCGGCTGCTCAAATCTGCCATATAGTGCTTTTGAGGTACGCATAATCCAGTAATATTGAACCTTTTTGCCATACAAAACGCCCTCCTTTTGATTTAGGATAACATGATTTCGATGTGAAGTCTACAATCTTTCTGATAAAAACTGAGGATGCGTTTGGAGGTGGAAGGGGGATTGTGGCTGCCGTTACATAAAATATTTCAGGTGAAACACACCAAGACCTGATAAATTCTCTTTCCCGTCCAGTTTCTGCCTGTCGTTACATGGTACGTTTCAGGTGAAGCATCTGACTGGCATTACATAAAATATTCAGGTACAGCATATCAATTTTCATCAGCCGCCTACAGTTTTCCATATAAAAATTCACCAGACTATCTGCCATTTTTCACATGTAAACCCTTCGAAAACCAGCCGGGTGACGGGAAGATGCACCGGCTTCCTGTGACATTGGAGGAATGTTTAGAATCCCTTAGCGTTCTGCCGCAAAAACCAGGCGGCGAAGCCGAAGCGGCACCTTTAGCTTATGGCTGTAAGCCAG